>JBLIIJ010000148.1:0-7260 GCA_047635055.1 Cyclobacteriaceae bacterium
GGTATAAATTTCAGTCGGTTTTGTGCTGGAGTGACCAAGCAAGCGCTGAATGTACCTTAGATCCGTCCCCGCTTCCCTCGGTCATGGTTTCTTCACGAACCTAAACACGCTTAACCATGGAGTTATACAGGCCAAAGGTGGCATATCAAAAACCAGATTACATCCATCTTAATCCAATGGCTAAAAAGTGGAATATGATCTCTGACCCAACAAAATATCATTATTCATCTGCTCTATTCTATGATCGGGGCGATTCTCCGTTTTCATTTTTGAAACATATAGGCGAGGAGTTTTGATTTAGACACTTTGTGTTTTGGTAAAGTGCCTTCAGGAGTCGACGGTTTGTTTAGAGGGTTCGCGGGGACACGAACCATGGCAATGGGCACCAGTATTTTATTTACGGAAATACGCTATTACTGCTTCTTCTCCACTTTTCATTAAACTCTCTTTTTCGGTCTGTTTCAATCGCTTGATTTTTGGGCCAATGTTGACCGAGGATACAGATATTGTTCTATTCCAATCTTCTTTTGTTAATTGATTTCTGTTTAAATTTTCTATAGTCATGATGTAAAAAGCTTCTATATAACTTCTAAAGTCAGTTATTTTCTGTTCTACCAATCCTAATCCATTTTTATCATTCTTTATTTGTTCATCTGAATCCATTCTTACCCCAAGCGTTTTGGTATTTATTTCTCTATAGCTCCTTCCAAGTGAATCAATTAAAAATCGATCAAATATACCTATTGGGTAATTGCCTATTAGTCCTCCGTCTACGACTACATCTAAATTAAAACCTTCTTCTTGTTTATTGTATAGTTTCCCTTCTGAATCTAAAAAAATTGCTTCAAAGTATAGTGGGATTGACATAGATATTTTAATAGCATCTTTTACTTTCATTTTTGGATAAGTAACGGAATTAAAAACTATTAATTCTTGCTTATTTATGCAGGTACCAGTTGCATGGAGTTCTTTATATCCTCTCTCACCCAGTTCCTTAAATGTTATTTCAGAATCTCCGGTTTTATTTTCTATTAAATCCTCAAGCCATTTTTCAAATTTATCATTTATGTACCAACCGTATCTTTTATTTATTCTGTTAAATCCTCCCAAAATTCCAAATTTTCCTTTATTGAATTTCTGGAAATCAGTCTTTGAGATTATTTCATATATCTCGCCAGAATCATAGCCAATAGAAAGCATCATTGCTGTTATTGCACCCGCTGACGTTCCTCCAACTCTTTTTATTTCATTCATCATACCAAGGTCTTCTAATCCTTTTATTACTCCTGAATATGCTAAACCTCTTATGCCTGCTCCTTCAAAAACTAGATTTTCATATTGCTTTTGACTAAATAGATTGTGACACTGAATTATTATTATAAGTACAACAAGGTGTAATCTCATTATGGCTATTTTTGATTTATGGGTTACAACGCCAAATATAAGAGTAGTAGCGGATTAAAACGCACTTGCTTTCGGTGTTCGAGATACTTATTCAAATGCAAAAACGGTTTGGATTAAAACCCAAACCGCTATTCCTTTTATACATTATTGTAGCCCGTTTTCTAGCTGCTAGAATAAAGGGGAGCTAATTCCAAATGTTAGACCATGAGACCAAGGGTTATTGCTCCAAAAACCTCGTGCCTTAAATACATGGCTCGAAAACAGTTCTATAGAGAAGAAGAGCTTTGGAGTTAAGGCATATTCATAACCTAAAGTATAACGCATTACCCCCAAATATTTTCTGCTAAGATCAATACTAACCTGATTGTTCTCGATATTGAATTCAGGATAACCATAGAAGCGAACTCCCGATTGCACATATCCGGTGATATTGTGTTTTTTCAATGGAATTCTATAACCAATTCCACCAATTAAATCAGAAAAGGAAGTTTTCCCTGTAAAACTGGAGGAATCATTGAGCGGGTATTTTAGATTCATACTCGAACTAAAAACATCAAAATTGATCCTAAGAACAAGATTCGTTACATCTCTGTACTCTACGCTCGTTTGCGTCATGAGCCCTCCCGATAAATCTTTAGTTTGATTTAGTGCATAGCCCAATTGGAACTGTGGCATAAAAGTTCGTTTTAAATCATTGTCAAATTCTTGTGTTTCCTGTCCAAATAAAGATATTTGAGTCAAAATAAAGGAGACTAGTATTACTGATTTCTTAAAAGGCATATTCTTCTAAAGAGTATTATTTGTCGGTTAATAATTTGTCCATGGCATAATATCCAGACAGTATCGCTCCGGGCACACCCATTTGCTTATACGTGTCATTAATTTCACCTGCAAAAAACACCCTATTATCCAAAGGTCGATTAAGGGCTTTGAGATGAGATTTTTTTTCAATCAAGGCCTGTGTCCAAGTGCCCTGAGTGAATTCGTATTGTCCCCAATTTTCTATGATATAAGCTCCTGAATAAGCTACCGTAGCTTTGCCATCAAACATTTGGTCCAACTCTTCGAGCAAGCTGGATATTATTTCCTCTTCAGAGTTTAGATCATAATACCTTAGAGTTTCATCACCAGTGCATAGAAATCCTAAAACATTGGTTTGAACATCTTTCTTGAAGGATATATCGTGAAAACCTTTTTCGCCATTGTCGACTTTGCAGGTAATGGCATCTGGGTAAAATTTTTCAGAGAATTTCATGGCAACTTTAAAACCAGGATGAAAGGTAATGGCTTCAATAGCCTTCTTCCTTTCTTCATTCACTTCTGGTATGAAAGTGATCATATTAGATTTCAAAACTCCAATAGAAACGGTCACAAGAACACGATCTGTCTCATAGGTGTTTCCATTTTTAGTTTTGACAATAACCTTATCACCCGAATAGTCTATAGCAGTGACTGGAGAATTGAATTGAATTTTGTGTTTTACCGTATTAGCAATATTCTCGTTGACGAAATCGTACCAAGTTGAATTTTTGAATTTAGACTCTGGCATGAAATTGTACATGAAGTTATTTTGCCAACGAGGATTGATCTTATATTTTTTACCATCCCAGTTTGCAACAGTTTCCAGATGATATGGGATAAGTTCTTCATCTATTTCTTCTCCTTGTTTTCCTTTCAATTTGTTCAAGGTAATAGGAGCACTATGAAGCCATTCAGCCCCAATGTCTATTGGGAAATCTGCCAAGGTTGTGTCTTTTTTTAACCTTCCACCATATCTATTGGTTGCCTCTAAAATTATATAATCAATGTTGTTTTGTTCCAATACTTTTGCAGCGGCCAAACCTGAAGCTCCAGCCCCAATAATAATTACCTTACCATCATAAATATAGGTTTTTTGTAGTGCTGTCTCTTCAGGAAGTTTATTCACGGCTCTGGCTGCCCATTTAAAACAGCTTGACAGGCTCACCATTGATATAGCGAGTGCAAAATATATTATGGTTTTTCGTAGTTTCATATACAATCAATATTGAATTATGCATACAAAAATACAGGGAGCCAAAAAGGAATCATTTGACAATTGTCACAAAATTACTTCTTCCTTCTAATTCTGCTTACAGTTTCACGACTTACCCCTAAGTAAGAAGAAATATCTGTAAGTGATACTTTTTGTAATACTTCTGGAGCAACATTAATTAATGCTTTATAACGTTCTTCACTAGACATGAACTGTAATTGATATAATCTTTGTTCTAGAAATACTGCATGTTCTGTGATAAGCTCAGTCATTAAGTTACTGATCGCCAAATTAGTTTGCGTAAGTTCTTTAATTGGTTCTGTTTTGAATCGAATCAATTCAGAATCTTCCAATAACTCTATAGTTTCATTAGAAGGTAGCCCTCTAAAAGTATTAATCGTTGCAACAGTTTCATTTTCGAATGCGAACCACAGAGCCACTTCTTTTGAATCCTTTCGGTAGTACGATTTAACGCCTCCATTCAGAATCAAATAAAAATAGTGATGCCGTTTGCCTTCAGAAATCAATTTTGTTCCCTTAGTACTTTTTAGATAAGTCGCATTCTCTACGAATGAGTCCAGAGAAGATTCACCTAAGTTAGGGAAGAGTGAATTCACTTTATTTTTGAGTATTGACTTATTCATTGTGACGGAATTGGCTACAACAATTAGTTATGACATGTGCCTCTGGGCTTGTTTAGTGACTCTAACTAGCCGTTTTGCAGGTCAGTTTCAAGTAGCTAAGTAGAGATATATGCTATATCGTTTGTTACAGTGCTGTTTTATAAGTCTATGCTGATTGTTACTGTACCTCCAAGTCCCTTCTCAACTATGTCGTAAAGTGTTTTTAGCGTTAAGTTGCTACCATCGTTCTCTACTCTAGAAATGTAAGTTCGTTTCTTGTCCACAAGTTCTGCAAGTTGCTGTTGGGTTAAGTGTTTATCTTTCCGTGCCTGGCGTAATAAAAGTCCGACTTTTAATCCTTCAGATTCACGTTCAAGTTGGTCACGTCTTGGAGTTCCTTTCTTTCCATAGACGTCATCCTTAATGGTTTTCCAAGATTTAGTTTCCATGTTCATTCGTTTTTTCGTGATAATATTCGCTCATTAATCTCAAAGCTTTCTCAATTTCAGATTTAGGTGTTTTCTGAGTTTTCTTTTGAAACCCATTTAGCAAAATCACTAATTTTCCTTCGTCAAAAAAGCAGAACACTCTTCAAATATTCGATCCCAGTTTAACTCTAGCTTCATATAGGCCATCAGTTCCAACCAAATGTTTTAAGTAGTTGCTGGGAACTCCTTCGAGAATTTCAATTGCTTCCATTATTTTGAAAACCTTGTCTTGAACCTTTGTAGGTTGTTTGCTAAGGAATTCCTCAAAATAGTGTTTATATGCAATGACCTCTCCGATCTTGTTCACATAACAAATGTAACTTAAAAGTTACATTTTATCAAGTTCATTCTCAAGATTTAAACGGAGAAGACGATGCTCTGTAACGACCATCTCGTATGTTAGCTGTACTTTTCATATTTCTATAAAAGTAGCTCATCCCACTAGCCTTTGTAAATAGCTCAGTAAGCTTATGGATGATTGTGTTTGTTGAAGGGAGTTTATTTTAATTCAATAATTGGTTCCATTCCGATTTTCATGCAGTTTTCAAGGTATGGCTTATTTGGATCAAGACCGAAATTCAGCAAGACTTCATCCTTAATTTCCTTATTCTTTGGATTGCGTAGATCCCATTGATCCTTATAATGTTCACTATCAAATTGATAATTCCCTTTTCCAATCGTTTTTTTAATGTCCTTGGTCATATACCTATGATAAAACCCGTTGGAATAATATCCATAGGGATTGTGATCTCCAAGTGAGCCTTCTTCCTTGTAAAGGTATTTTTCAAAGGTTCCCAAAGGCTGTTCGATATGAATGAAACCCCATTGAAGGAAAATTACTTTCCTTCCAAAATCAATACTCCTTCCAAATGAAATTGGGAATTCGTACTCTTTAGCTTCTAGCGGCATATTCCCAATTATTGGGTTTTCACCATAAAATATATGGTTATCCATTATGTAGTCGGAAGGCAGGCTTCCATGGTTTGCAAGTTCATTTAAATCGACTTCCAAAGTATTAGAGATAAATGCATAAATCTTAATGAGCAATGGAGGCCCCATTATTAGTTGAAGACCATGATGCTGAGGGATGAGCTTTTTCTTTCTTAGTTTGTTTACATCAAGTAAAATTCGTCCAAATCCATATTCAGTTCTGTTAACTTTGAATGCAAAGAAATCCCCAGGTTTGTGTTTAACATTCTTGCGTTTCGCATTTTTGAATTCGTCCAATTCGCCCAAGTATTTTGCAGGCGAACTACTCATGTAATCTTCTACCCAATTTGATAATTCATCAAGGTTATTGATCTTGAAATCTTCAAGATAATTGGAATAGTAATTTACTTGGGTATTGTGATTGGTAATAAAAGCATTGCCATTAATTGTCCATTCAAATGCAACACCATCGGGTTTATACTTTTCCAAAGTTGCTGCAGTCAATTTCTTTTCCTTGCCTTTAATTGTCTTTGGAAGAATAAATGACTTGTCTCTAGTTTGAATGTTAACAGACCATTCATAATAGCGATTTTCGTTTGAAACAATTTGCTTCTTCAAAATCTCAGCCTTGAAATAAAGCACACTTTTCGGTTGATATGGTCCAGCTTTAAGCTCGATGCGTTCCCATTCAGATTCGATTAAATCTAAACCGAGATACTCTCTTTGCTTGTTTGTTAGTTCGAACATCTATGGGTAATGAGATAAAACGATCAGCTCGGTTGTATGCCTACGCGGCTTGACCCACAGCTTGCAAAGGGCATAATTTAGTGAAATTTACTACGCCCGGCAAGGGGAAGCCCACAACGCCTGCCTGCCGCAGGCTGGGTTCAACGTTCCAAAAGATTAAAAACTCCCGCGAGCTGCGCCGCGTAGGCTGTACTCAGTAGAAAGCACCAGTCTTTCCTCAGCGGCAGACTTCACGGTCGAGTTGCAATGCAATATGCAGAAAGCACTTTGGTGCGGCCGGCTAGGCATATAACCGATAGCCTGTTATCTCTCTTTTAGGTTGCCCTGAGTATTCCGATCATTAGTATTGGAAGATAGCGAATTAAGATGTTCAGAAGAGCCATTCCATAGCTGAAACGCTGGATTTGGGAAATTCCGATAATTAAAAGTGTAAACGACCACAGCCATTGCATATAGCTGAATCCTGCGTTCACCCGATCTATCAAAGGGTCTTCACCAATAGCGAAAAGTGCGATTTGATAAATAAGAATCAACCCATACGGGATTGAAGAAATTGAATAGACGTTAACCATCTGTCTCATGGTAGATTCTCCATTCCAAATTCGCCCGACAAGTTTGATTAAACCAGGCATGATGAATCCGAGAATTAAAAATGCAGTTACAATACCCATTGGGATTGCTATTAGAAGACTCCACCAAACAAATTCATCGTCTAGGATGGCGTTGATCTCAGTCGTCATGTTTAATCCCAAACTAAGTCCTATAATTATGATTGGCAAAGCAAAAAGAGATTGAGATTCGCTATTCACCACGTAATCTGCAAATGTTCTTCTTGGGTTCAGCCAAATAGTCTGATATGGGTTAAGTATTGAAATCATGATTATAAGATATAACGCTTATATTTGTCACTGTAGCCTCCGAGCTTAATTAATTAAGATAAAAGTAGCTTATCTGGCGGTGCATTCAAAGTATCAGACTGGCACTGCATCATGAAGATTAAAAACTCCCGCGAGCTGCGTCGCGTAGGCTGCACTCAGTAGAAAGCACCAGTCTT
>JBLIIJ010000149.1:0-7164 GCA_047635055.1 Cyclobacteriaceae bacterium
CCCGCACAGCATTTGTCTTGATGACTCACAATTATAATTATGATTTAGCGGTACTCAAGCTGTTGTTAGGTATTTCGGCCGTTCCATATATTGGAATCCTTGGCCCTCGTAAGAAATACGACAGAATGCTGAACGATTTGAACAAAGAGGATATTAATCCTAGTCAGGAAGATTTTGATCGCATATTCGCACCTATAGGATTGGCGCTGGGAGCGGAGACTTCAGCAGAGATTGCTTTATCGATATTGTCTGAGATTCAGGCTGTATTCACCAAGACGAATGGTTCTTCGTTAAAATTAAAACCGGGACCCATTCATTTGAAAAAAAATAACGACTTTAAAACGGCAGTCATTGAGTAACACGAAATTCATTGGTGTCATCATTTTAGCAGCGGGATCATCATCAAGATTGGGACACCCGAAACAATTGGTGCGATATCGAGGAAAAACTTTACTTCAGCACACGATGGATGTTCTAGAACAAGATTTTTTTCATCCTAAAATTGTCGTGCTAGGCGCCAATGATGCCACCATAAGAAAAGACTTAAAAACGCAATCTTTCCAACTAATTACCAATCCTGATTGGGCAGAAGGAATGGCCAGCAGTTTAAAGCAAGGCCTAAAACATGCGCTGAAATTATCCCCTAAATTAGATGCCATCCTTGTAAGTGTGAGCGACCAACCGGCTATTGATGTTACGCTTTTTACGGAAATTATAAAGATGTATTCTCGTGGAGCTAAAATAGTGGCATCTAAATACCAAGACATTGCAGGTGTACCCGTGCTTTTTGATCGACAATTTTTCACATCAATACTCAAGTTGAGTGGTGATCAAGGGGCAAAAAGTATTATGAAGGCAAATGCGGATCAGGTTCAATCTGTGGATTTTGATTTGGGCTGGTTGGATATTGATACGCCGAAGGATATTGAGACACTCAATCAATTGGATGGATAGCATCCCTGAGCTAAATTCGAATGATGGTGGTTAAAGTAAAATATTTTGGGGCGATTGCAGAGGTGACGGGAGTTTCTGAAGAGGTTTTGGAGCTTGAAGCAGTTGATTCAAGTGTACAGAAGTTGAGCGCTTTTTGTCTTCAGAAATATCCTCAGATCGGGAATTTGTCATTTCAGATCGCCGTGAATCAAAAAATAGGTATCAACACGGAGTTATCAGACAATGATGAGGTTGCCTTTTTACCTCCTTTCGCCGGAGGCTGATATGGCTGACTTGAATCGATATGACCGGCAGATAAAACTGTCAGAAGTGGGGCTTGAGGGCCAGCAAAAAATTCACCAAGCCAAGGTGCTGATCATTGGATTGGGCGGGTTGGGATGTCCTGCAGCGCAATATCTTGCTGCATCGGGAGTTGGACATTTGGGGCTCATCGATCATGATGTCGTCAACATTACGAATCTGCATCGACAGATACTATATGCAGAAAAGGATGTGGGACAACCAAAAGTAATTGTCGCCAAAAGCGCACTTGAAGCGCTCAATAGTGAGATTAAGGTGACGGCTTATGTGGAGCCACTGACCGTAGAAAATGCGGTTGCGCTTATTGCCAAATACGATATTGTTCTTGATGGAACGGATAATTTTCAGACTAAATACCTCATCAATGATGCATGTGTGCTGGCTGATAAGCCATTTGTGGGTGCTTCTATCTATAAGTATCAAGGTCAGCTTTCCGTTTTCAATTTCCGAGGAGGACCTTCCTACCGATGTTTGTATCCCCATCATCATTTAACTGACAATAATAACTGTGAGGAAACGGGTGTTTTGGGCGTTTTGCCAGGCATTTTAGGAACAATGCAGGCTGCCGAAACTTTGAAAATGATTTTGGATATTGGGGCTGTGCTCCATGGTAAGTTGAAGTTTATAGATGTATTGACTCAGTCCGATCAAACTATTCTTTTTGAGCGGAGCGAGGAACAAATCAAATTTATAAAAGACAGGCCACTACAATTGGAGAGGATTATCTGTGAGCTTAAAGAAAAGAATAAAATTTATTTGGATGTTCGAGAGGTTTTTGAGCAGCCACGAATTGAGGATAAGCAAGTGATCCATATTCCAGTAAGTCAGCTCACCGAGCGTCTTGATGCCATTCCGACCAATGAAAAAGTATATGTTTTTTGTCAGTCGGGGAGGAGAAGTAAAAAAGCTGTTGCATACCTTACAGAGACACATGGATTTGATAACTTGTTGGATGCTGGAAGCGTAGAATCGATATTAAAATGAGTGATAAAAAACCAAAGAAAGTATTTGTTGCAGGAGCTATTCCGCCGGAGAAGATTGCGAGTTCGATAGCAAATCATCAGTCCAAAACCAATATTGGAGCG
Source organism: Cyclobacteriaceae bacterium (assembly GCA_047635055.1). Classification (GTDB taxonomy): domain Bacteria; phylum Bacteroidota; class Bacteroidia; order Cytophagales; family Cyclobacteriaceae; genus JAVJRN01. The sequence goes on from JBLIIJ010000149.1 coordinate 2,340, forward strand.
CATAGTATTTTTCTAGGCCAAGTGCGGGCAGACGAGATTGATAAAAAGATAGTACAGGCCATAGAATACACGGCCTATGAGGAAATGGCGGAAAAAGCTTTTTATGAAATAAAAGAAGCTGCTTTTGCGCAGTTTGATATGACCTGCTGCCATATTTATCACAGTTTGGGGCGAGTCAATATTGGCGAGTTATGCCTGTTTGTTTTTACCTCATCGGCGCATCGAAAAGTGGCGATCGACGCATGCAGTTTTCTTGTAGAAGAAATAAAAGCCAAGGTGCCCATTTTTGGAAAAGAATTGTTTGAAGATGAAACGCATCAATGGAAGGCTAATAAATAATTCTTGACGGAACAGCAATGGTAGACATTACAAATAAATCGAATACTTTAAGAGAAGCTACAGCGCAGGCGATTGTGCGGGTGGGCAGTCAAGCGACCATAGACATGATCCATGCCGATCAAATCCCGAAAGGCAATGTGTTCGAAATGTCTAAAGCGGCAGGTTTGCTTGGCGTAAAGAAAACATCAGATCTACTTCCGGATTGCCATCCACTTCCCATAGAGTTTACGGGCATTGAATACGAAATTGACGGATTAGAGATTAAGATTTTGATGACTGTCAAAACGATCTATAAAACAGGCGTAGAAGTGGAGGCCATGCATGGGGCGAGTATTGTTGCGCTCAATATGTACGACATGCTAAAACCTGTAGATAAGCAGATAGAGATTAGTCAGATAAAACTGCTGAAAAAGAAAGGTGGTAAGTCATCTTACAAAAGGCCTGTCAATGGACTTTCAGTAAAAATTATTGTTTGTTCAGACAGTGTCTCTCAAGGCGAAAAGGAGGATCGAGGAGGAAAGTTGATTGTGGAAAAAATGGAGGAGTATGGCTTGCGCACAGAATATATTATTATTCCTGATGATGTGACTACCATTGAAAAAGAGGTTAAAAATATACAAACAGACCTGCTGATATTTACTGGCGGGACGGGGGTTGGGCCAAGAGACTTTACACCAGATGCCGTCAGGCCATTGTTGGATGCTACGTTGCACGGAGTAGAAGAAGAGATGCGCAGATACGGTCAGGAAAGGATGAGATATGCCATGCTTTCAAGATCTGTTGCAGGTATCAAAGGAGGCAAAGTAGTATTGGCTATTCCAGGTTCTACGGGCGGTGTGTCGGATGCTCTTGATGCGCTTTTCCCACATTTATTTCACGTTTTCCATGTACTAAAAGGAGGAAACCACGGATGAGCTCAAAAATTGTAGACAAGTTTGGACGCCCACATAACTATTTGCGAATTTCGCTGACAGACAGATGCAATCTGAGATGCTTTTATTGCATGCCAGAGGAAGGAATCCAGCTGATGGACAAACCAAGTATCATGACTTTGGAAGAGATCATTAGTATCGCTAAAACCTACGTGAACCTTGGCGTTGACACTATAAGGCTGACCGGAGGCGAGCCTTTGGTGAGAAAAAATGTAGACTTCCTAATCAAAGAATTAGCGAGCTTGGGCGTGGGTCTTCGCATTACAACTAATGGTATTTTGCTAGATAAGTACTTCGACTTGTTCGAAGAGACAGGCCTACGAAAAATTAATATTAGCCTAGATACTTTGAACAAGGCCCAAGCAGCCTTTATTACCAAGCGGGATTATTATGACCGCATCATGAAAAACATCCAAACAGGCTTGAAGCGAGGTTTTTCGATCAAGCTCAATGTGGTGTTGATCAAAGGAGTCAATGATGCAGAAATTAATGATTTCATTGCGCTCACCAAAGACCAGCATTTAGATATCAAGTTTATTGAGTTTATGCCGTTCAAAGGCAACAAATGGGACTGGAGCAAAGGGGTGAGTGAAGAAGAAATATTGACCATCATTAAGAATAAATTCGGAGCTGTTGATGCGCTGGAGAATCCCAAGCATAGCACATCTAGGAATTTTCAAGTATCCGGTTACAAAGGAAGTTTTGGAATAATAAGTACCATCACAAATCCTTTTTGCTCGGACTGTAACCGCATTCGCCTGACAGCTGATGGCAAAATGAAGAATTGCCTTTTTGCCAACTCCGAAACGGATATTCTCACGCCATTTCGCAATGGGCAAGCATTGGAGGAAATAATCCTTCAAGCAATTCAAGAGAAAAAATTCTCTCGTGATGGCATGGATATGAAAATGGATGCAGACCAATATGAAAGCAATAGGTCAATGATATCAATAGGAGGGTAATGGTCTCGATAGAAGAAGCACTTCGTCTTATTCACGAGCAATCAATGGCTACTTCAGCAACAAGTATAGCCGTAGACAAGTCGCTAGGACATTATTTGGCCGAGCCTATTTTCGCTTCTTTTGATCTTCCCAATTTTGACAATTCGGCGATGGATGGATATGCCGTATGTGGCTTTGGCGATCAGTTTGAAATTGTTGGGGAAGTAGCGGCTGGAAACACGAAAATCAATCGACTGGAAGAAGGACAAGCCATGAGGATTTTCACTGGTGGAAAAGTGCCAACGAGCACGACCGCAGTGATTATGCAGGAGCACACTTCTGTAAGAGAAAATACGCTCACACTTTCTGAAAAAGTAATAGAGCATAAAAATATTCGCAGAAAAGGAACGGAGATTGCCAAGGATCAGCAAGTATTTGTGGCAGGCCAGAAGATCACTCCAGCATCCATTGGGGTGCTAAGTTCTTTGGGAAAGGCAGAAGTGGCCATTTGTAAAAAGCCAAACATCAAAATTATTGCAACAGGCAATGAGTTGGTGGAGCCGGGACAACCTTTATTGGAAGGTCAAATTTACGAGTCTAATACGCTCGCCTTAACGGGGGCGCTTGAAGACCATGGCTTTCATGTTGCAGCGACAAGTAAAATTAAAGATGATCTTGACGCGACGATATCAGGCATAGAACACAACCTCCAAGCATGTGATGTCCTTCTTCTTTCCGGTGGGATCTCGGTAGGGGATTATGATTACGTAAAAGAAGCTCTTGAAGCAAATGGCGTTGAGGAAGTTTTTTATAAGGTATTTCAAAAGCCAGGAAAGCCGCTGTATTTTGGAAAAAGAGGGAACCAGTTTGTATTTGCTTTGCCTGGAAATCCAGCCTCTTCACTGACGTGTTTTTATGTATATGTACTGCCATTACTTCAGCGATTGTCGGGTGGTGAAGGCTTGGGTTTAAGTCGTGTCATGTTGCCTATCAATCATGAATATGAAATTAAATTCGATAGACCGGTTTTCCTCAAAGCCAGACTTGAAAACCAGCAGATAGCTATTTTGGACGGTCAAGGCTCTTCCATGATTCATTCCATGGCAAAAGGAAACATACTAGCCTTTGTCACAGGACCAAAGAAATTTACTGTAGGAGATTTGGTTGAATGCATACTTATATAAGACCGTGTCAGTTGAGCTACTGCCCATTATATTCTTTTTGATAGCGTTATTTTACTCTTCCGTTGGCTTTGGAGGAGGCTCTAGCTATCTGGCGATTTTGAGTATTTCTCTGGCTAATTTTCATGAGATAAGATCTACAGCGCTCTTGCTCAACCTCACGGTCGTGAGCATAGGAACGATCATGTATATGCGGCACAGGGTTTTTGATTGGAAGGTTTTTTGGCCGTTTTTGCTGCCAAGTGTACCTCTCGCATATTTGGGTTCTCAACTTAGGTTTTCAGAGCGTATTTTTTTTATTATTCTTGGAGGGCTTTTATTATTGTCAGGCGGAGCGATGATTGTTAAGTTTCTGAAAGCACAGTATGCATTTAAACCTGTGGGATTGCTCAAAAGGGTATTTTTAGGAGGCTCCATTGGTTTTTTTGCTGGCGTTTCTGGTATTGGCGGAGGAATTTATCTTTCTCCACTGCTCAATATGATGGGCTGGAGTGATGCCAGAAAGATTGCTTCGCTGGCTTCCGTTTTCATCATGGTCAATTCTTTGGCGGGTTTGCTTGGCCTATTCCTAGGGAATACCTTGGCCTTGGGAAATCCGATAACGCTTAAATTGGTGTTGGGCGTTGCTGTTGGAGGATTGATTGGTTCTTATTTATCAAACAAAAAATTGGATACGCGCATATTGGGACTCGTTACGGCGGTTTTGGTCATTTATGTAGGATTGAGGCTCTTGCTCCTACACGCTTATGGCGTAAAAATTTGATGCTTTTTGAGCGTATTGATTAAAGCTAGGGTGTAAGCGGAAGTCTGTTTTGAGTCTTTTTTTCAATGATTTTGTCTATTCGGACTTTTTTCTTCTACGTCTTTTTTTGATTGCTCTCACAAGATATATCCCAGCAACACCGAGTATTAGAAAAGGCCAAAGGCTTACAATACGAATAAGAAAAAAAAGAAAACCTTGCCAGCCATTATTCATAGCATGGAGGATTCTTGACCCAAAGCTTTTACGATTAGAGGATTCATTTACATATGGGAGCACTTCGTAAAAGGATAGGTTAATCGTACTGAAGTCCACCTGCTTGCTTAGATAATTATATTGGCCTTGTAAGCGTTCTATATCCGTACGTACCTCATTCAAATTCTTCTCTATTTCTAAAATCTCTTTTATTGTAGTAGTCTTCTTTAATAGGTCGAGATATCTGAGTTCAAGTACCTTTTTGTTTTTGATACGCGTTTTCAAATCATAATAGCGGTCGCTTACATCTTCGATGTTTGTATAGCGGTTGTCTAATTGAAAAGTAAGCGCTAAAAGGGAGGAAAAAAGGGAATCGTAATTGTTCGATGGAACCCGGATTGTTAGTCTTTGATCGATTCGCCTCAATGATTTCGATTGATTTTCATTTTCGATGTATGCGTTGAAAGAGGGTAGGAG
>JBLIIJ010000150.1:0-6969 GCA_047635055.1 Cyclobacteriaceae bacterium
TATTAGCATGTGCCGCTTTTTCCATTGTTAATCGTGGTTTTATTGGCTTGGCTATTTTATTCGAGAATAGTCTTTTAAAACAAGCGGCTTATGTCATGGCGATCGTAGTGCCGGCTTTGTATATTTCCGATATTATTTTTATTGATGTTTTTTCGCACGATGAGATCGTTTATGAGGTGTACACTGCATGTTCTATTCTTGTCGTCGGAGCGATTAGTCTTATTTTCAGTCTCACCCGGTGACAAGACGGTAGGGGCCTTCATGCTAAAGTTGCTGGCGTTTTAGGCATCATCATGAGCATTACGTTTCTCACCTTGATTTATTTTTTTGGAATTGATTATGCTCGGGCCAGTGCTCATCCTTGAAATTCTCCTTTTGGCAAAAGCGGATGAGTTGGTAGTAAAAGGCACGATTTAATCTCTGCATGGGTATTTCAACAAACCATTTTTTTGAACCTGTGGGGTGCCCGACCAGCGTATGACCAAGTGACAGGAGATTCTTGATTATGCATCATTTTTTCAGCTATTGAGTAAAATGGAAATGAAGCCATTTAGTCTATTCAAAAGAATGATGATACCTTCGCATTATTATCATTGTCGAAAAGGACAGCATGTCAAAAGCTAAAAACGTCGAAAAGAAATCGAGATTACATCCACGAAATAAGAACCGCGATCGGTATGATTTGGGGGAATTGGTTAACTCCTTACCGGAGCTAACCAATCACATAAAACCAAACAAATACGGTGACGATTCGGTAGACTTTGCTGATCCAATGGTGGTAAAGCTGCTAAACAAGGCATTGCTCAAACATGGTTATGGTATTGACTATTGGGAATTTCCAGAGGAGAATCTTTGCCCGCCGATCCCTGGAAGAGCTGATTACATTCATTACATGGCTGATTTGATTCAGGCGAGTAACTATGGCAAAATCCCGGATGGTCCTAAAATCACTTGTTTGGATATTGGTGTGGGTGCAAGTTGTATCTATCCCATAATAGGAACTACGGAGTATGGGTGGGACTTTATAGGTACTGATATTGCGCAGAAGTCATTAGATGCGGCGGTAAACATTATCCAAAACAATCCTAAATTGGTGGATAAGATTAAAGTGAGATTGCAGCAAAAGCCTGCGGATATTTTTCATGGTGTGTTGGCTAAGGAAGAAAAAGTGGATTTGACTATATGCAACCCTCCTTTTCATGCTTCCATATCAGAGGCAGAAAGCGGCACAAGGCGAAAGGTTAAAAATCTATCGGGAGAAAAGTCAGCTGCTTTGAATTTTTCTGGACAGCACAATGAGTTAGTTTATGATGGTGGGGAACATGGATTTATCCATAAAATGATTCGGGAGTCGGTACATTTTTCACAAAAAAGCTACTGGTTCTCTACATTGGTTTCGAAGCAGTCGAACCTCAAAGGCATTCATATTGCCCTTGAAAAGGCACAAGCATCGAAGATTGAAACGATCCCAATGGGTACGGGCAACAAATCTACCCGAATCGTCGCTTGGACTTTCTTGACAAAAGAGGAACGGAAGAATTGGGCAAAAGATAGATGGACTTAATGTTTTCAAGTTTGTGAAGCTTTTGAAAAAATCAAGTTCTGTGGTACTATTACTCGATGCTTGCATTGAGTAATAGCAATTATCCAATGTCATATCTTGCAAGATCGATCTGAGGTTCTGGATTTGAAAAGTGGAAGAATCAGTAAGAGAGGTTTGATTATAATTTCATGTTCTTGAGTAAAGTATTTTTGAGCAAATTACTAACCAAAAAAATTTTCCTTGTCGATGGAATAGGGGCCTTGTTATCGGCTGTTTTATTAGGTGTTGTGCTGGTTAAATTAGCGCCATATTTCGGAATGCCTATAGTAATACTCCATAAACTGGCCATCGCTGCATGTGGCTTTGCCTGTTATTCATTTGCCTGTTATCTCTTGGTGCGCAATAGCTGGAAACCGTTTATAGCAGTTATTATGGTTATCAATTTTTTGTATTGTGTAGTCACTTCATATCTGCTCTTCGTCTTTTACGATAGCCTTACTATTTTAGGCTTTACCTACTTCTCGCTGGAAATAATCGTTATTCTGACTATTACATTTTTCGAGTATCGTGCGTTGAGGAGTTAGTGTTTTGATTTGGTCAAAATTGTCATTCATTTCATTAATAGAGCATTTTTTCACAAGTCAAGGAGATCAAAATAAATAACAATTGTCTGGGGTTATTTTCAAGAAATTGATCAATTTGATACAATAGGTGAAACATTTTACCTACTTCATTTATTAAGTAACTGGATTGAATTAACATCATAAGTCAATCTTACATCGCATGATCGCAGATTTTACTTTTTGGGTAAAACATTAATCCAAAAAAGAATATTTCATGTTGTCACCTTAAATTGCATTAAAAACAACAACATTAAGTTTGTGTAATAAATCTTGTCTTGAAAAAAGAACGGTTAATACAAAGCCCCAAACATGTCGAAATTACCTAAAAAGCATCAGTTTATCGACCTTTCTGATTATGGTCGGCCGCCTGCTCGATGGATTGCTACAAGCTTACAAAATACCTCCGTCACACCTGTTCAAGTAACTACTTGGTTTATTATATCGGGCTTTTTGGCCATTGCCTGTATGCTGAACAGCTACTATGTAGCAGCAGCGTTCTTCTTGATTTTGAAGTCGGTGTTAGATGCCGCTGATGGCGAGTTATCACGCTTGAAAAATACCCCTTCCTATATTGGGCGATACTATGATTCTATTGCTGATATCATTTTGAATTTCTTATTCTTCCTTACGTTTTGGCATATAAGTAGCGCTTCCTTAGGCTATGTTTTGTTGGCATTTGTTGGCGTACAACTTCAAGGCACGCTGTACAATTATTATTATGTCATATTGCGAAACAATGTAAAAGGAGATGTCACAAGTCGAATTTTTGAAGATACTGTACCGGTCGCATTCAAAGGGGAAAAACAACGAACGGTAAACTTGCTTTATAGAATCTATGATTTTCTTTATATCTCTTTTGACAAAGTGATTTACCATATTGACAAAGACGCTATGAATAGTAAGCCATTTCCTAAATGGTTCATGACTTTGCTTTCGACCTTCGGACTTGGGTTTCAACTTTTGATTATGGCGATTATGCTTGTTTTTCATATGGAGATATTCATTATTCCATTTTTTATAGCCTATTCTGGTTTCATTATCATTTTTGTAGCTATTAGAAGATTCGTGTTAAGTTAATTTACTCGCTTTAATCATCGTACTAATAAGTGTTACGCTTCATTTCGTGACATCTGCCGGTAGCTGGAAAGGATAAATTATAAATACGAATGCTTACAAAGTGAACCATTAGCCTGCTCGACTAAAGACTTACCACGTTCGTTTGGAATGTTTCATCTCGCGAACATCCTGATAGGGCGAATTTCATAGTGAGTAAATCAAAAGATAAGTTTGTGTCATACCTTGGCAGTGACTTCTCTTATATATTGTCCTATTAGGAGACGATACTTGCAACTAATACTAATACCTTTCAAGGCACCTAATTTGTGTAGTTATCTCATGGATTCTGTCTTATCGTATGAAGGCCAATACTGTTTCAATTGTCAATTTTTATTATCTTCCACGCCGTGGAAGAAATAGACAACATCACCCTTAATTTTAATGAGGACAATATTTTCTTGTTGAATATCAGTCTGGCTATTATCATGTTTGGTGTAGCACTGAAATTAACGTTGGAAGATTTTAGGCTTGTTTTAAAACAGCCCAGAGGCGTCATTGCTGGAGTACTTTCCCAGTTTTTGGTTTTACCCGGATTGACTTTTATTTTGGTATGGTTGATGAAGCCTCACCCAAGTTTTGCCTTGGGTATGTTTATGGTTGCCGCATGCCCCGGAGGTAATATTTCTAATTTCTTCTCCGCAAATGCGAAAGGAAATCTCGCTTTGTCAGTAAGTCTCACAGCGGTTTCAAGTGTTTTGGCTGTCTTTATGACGCCAATTAATCTCACTTTTTGGTCGAGTATGTATACGCCAACCGCCGATTTGCTGAGTAGTATTTCGATGGACTTGTGGGGCGTGTTGCAGACGATCATCATCATTTTAGGGATCCCAATTATACTGGGTATGTTTGTTCGTTATCATTATGAAAAGTTAGCCAAGCGATTGCAACCGATCATGCACTGGTCGTCCATTATCATATTTGCTGCGATTGTGATTATGGCATTTGCTGCGAATATCGACCTTTTCCTTACCTACATTTATTTGGTGGTCTTGCTAGTATTTATTCATAATGCTGTGGCATTATTCTCAGGATATCAAATTGGGCGCATGTTCGGATTACCAGAGGCGGATCGCAGATCATTGGCAATAGAAACAGGAATCCAAAACTCAGGGCTCGGGTTAGTGCTTATATTTTCATTTTTCAATGGACTAGGCGGTATGGCATTGGTAGCCGCATGGTGGGGAATTTGGCATATCATTTCCGGGATGACAATCTCTTATTATTGGAACTTTCGTTCTTCGAAGGAGTAACCAAGCCTATGTTAATATCACCTATTCTGATGTAGTTTGTCACACGAATTGCCAGACAATAATGTGGGTAGATCTAGCCTTGGATCAGTCTGGCAGGGATTGGTTGAACAAAAGAATAATGGATATTTACCCGTTCTTTTTAGATCTCTTATCTCCATTAAATGTGCGCCTTCCAGTCTTGGGGAGTAAGAATAATCATAAATGTTTAATGCCTTATTTCGGATTCAAAACATAGGACTCGGTTTAGTACTTATATTTGCCTTTTTCAGGGAATCTGGAGAAGGCATGGGTTTTCGTATGTTTAGAGATTTGATGTTTCATTTCTTACATGTCCTTGTCTTATTTCTAGAATTTCCGATCTCGAAATAACTAATGCTTAATGAGCGCATGCGCATACCGATACTTTTAAAATCTAGAATACCCTATCTCATAACCAAAACCTGTTCATGGTTTTTAGTGCAGTTTTTTTTTGGTGGCGTAAAGGTGATTGACAGAAAAAAAATACCTAAAGATGCCGCTATCATTTTTGCCCCAAATCATCAAGGCGCTTTTATCGATGCTGTTTTGCTAGGTAGCCATGTCAACTTGCCTGTTCACTTTCTAACCCGCGCTGATATATTTAAAAAAGGATGGGTAAGAGCCATTTTGCATTCTCTACATATGATTGCGATTTATAGGATTCGCGATGGAATTAGAAGCCTATCACAGAATGATGCAGTCTTCGAAGCATGCTATAAAATGCTTAATCAGAGCAAGTCGATCCTGATATTCCCAGAAGGAAATCATGGTGACGAGTTTTATCTTAGGCCAATCTCAAAAGGGAGTGGCCGATTGGCACTCGATGCTAAAGCCGCGCTTGGAGATAAGAAATTATATGTCATACCCGTGGGCTTAAACTACTTTTCGCATAGAAAACCTTATGCGCGAATGTTCATTAAGTTTGGTGATCCGATAGACGCAGATAACTATATGGAGACCTATAAAGTGCATAAGCAAAAAGCGTATAATGCCTTTAAGTCAGACTTAGAAGTAGGCATGAAAAAGACCTTGATACTCGCGGAAAATGACGAGAACTACGAGAAGAAAAAGCAATTCATTTTTCAGCCAAAGCATGAGGGTTTATCATTTGATGCGTTGAAGGCGATGGGGGATGGAGATTACTATGAAGAGGTGAAACCAAGACAATTAAATGCTCTTCAGAAACTTTTCGTTGGCCTTTTTAGCCTATTTAATATTGTTCCGCTTTTTGCCTTAAGTAAGATGTTGCCGATCTTTAAGGACCCAGTATTTAAAGTCTCCATCAAATACTTGGCAGGAACGTTTTTTCATATTCTGTGGTGGTCGTTGATACTGGCATTAGGATGGATTTTTATTGGATGGGAAGCAGCAGTTTTTTTTGTGTTCTGTGCTATGTTCTTTCTCTATGCCAGACAATCAATTATAAAATATTAGCGCAGTATTCAGTAAATGAAAAACAAAAGCGCATCTTTTACAGTACAACAGAAAATCAAATGAAAAAACGGCAACATCAACTTCACATTTTTTCCTTTCTCTTTCTTATGATTTTGGGTTGCAGTAGCCCCAAAGAGCAGGCGAGCTCGGCGGTTTCCACCAAACCCACACCTGCTTCACAAAGCCTCGAAGGCATGGTGAGAATTCCGGCAGGAAATTTCATTATGGGAGGGAAAAGCGACCAAGCTGATCGTGATGAATTGCCGAGGCACCAAGTGAAAGTTTCGCCTTTCTTTATGGATGAAGCCGAAGTAACGAATCAAGCGTTTGCAGCGTTTGTGGATGCTACCGGGTACCTCACTATTGCAGAGCAAGATATTAATTGGGAAGAGATGAGTAAGGATCTACCGCCAAATGTCCCCAAGCCAGCGGATTCGTTGTTGCAGGCAGGTTCTTTAGTTTTTAGGCCTACAGAAGGACCTGTAAACCTTCGAGATTATGCGCAATGGTGGATATGGACAATAGGTGCAGATTGGAAACATCCGAAAGGCCCGGAATCTTCCATTGAAGGAAAAATGAGTTATCCGGTGGTGCATATTGCGTGGGAAGATGCGGCGGCTTATGCCAAATGGGCTAAAAAAAGATTACCAACCGAGGCAGAATGGGAGTGGGCGGCCATGGGCGGTTTAGAAGATTCCAAATTTCCTTGGGGAAATGAGCCAGCGGAGCAGGCTTTTGACAAAGCCAACTTCTGGCAAGGTCAGTTTCCATATAAAAACTTGGCAAAAGATGGTTACTCAGAGGCTGCACCAGTCAAATCGTATCCGCCAAATGGTTACGGTTTATTTGACATGGCAGGAAATGTATGGGAATGGTGTCAGGATAAATACCGATATGATGGCTATCAGCAAGATGAAGCAAAAGGAACCATAGAGAATCCCACAGGGCCCAGAGAATCTTTTGACCCTGCAGAGCCGACGGTTCC
>JBLIIJ010000151.1:0-6767 GCA_047635055.1 Cyclobacteriaceae bacterium
CGCTTTGCTTTTAGCATTTCAAAAGATCACATTTGGTAAAAGTTTTACTTGTGAATATAGTGAAGTAGCTACTAAGGGATTTTAGGATATTCGGAGCATTTGATATACATAATCTGGCTTTTATACCTTCGATATGCAGCTAATGTTAAGCAAATGATAAAGTAGGAGATGGCTTATTTTGACTCGCCATTCACGTAATATTTGGATAATATGTATGAGGGTATAAAAAAAGGGAGCGAAGCTCCCTTTTATATCTTTATTGAATTAATTTTTTTAGTTTAACTCCAACTCGAAATCTATTGGAAGTTTAACAGTCGAGGCAATCGGATTGCCGTTTTTATCAATTGCTGGAGTGAACTCCAAATTTTTAATTTCTTTTTTTACAGCTGCGGCCAACTTTGGACAATCTGCACTAATAATAGTATTATTAACGACTTCTCCTGCTTCATTGATGTTGAGGAGGATTACCACTCTGCCCTCGACAGCTTGTTCTCTTGAATCAATTGGATAAGTGATTTTATTGACAAACTCTTCCATGTTGATGGCATGAACTTTTGCAGAAACAGGATCAGAACTAGCATAAAGAGCAACAGTACCAATAAGTATAAATGCGAATAATAATGTAGCTTTTTTCATGATCGTTTTCTGTTGTATTAACTTATCTATAATGCAATGTTAATCAAATATTACGTAATTAACAATTACGTAACATTAGAGATATGTCTTTTCTACAAAGCGTCATTTTTTATCTATGATTTAAAAGCTTTGTACTATCTGTGGCGGTTATTTCTATCTTTAACCAATGAGCTTACCGTTTCATATTTATCGATCCTCCGCAGGGTCAGGCAAGACTTTTACACTCGCCAAGGAATACATCAGGCTAGCGCTTTCAAAGCCGCAAGGTTTTAGAGAAATACTAGGAGTAACCTTCACTAACAAGGCTACCGAGGAAATGAAATCTCGTATTGTCGAAATTCTGGAAGTGCTATCCGAAGGACAAGTTCACCCGATGACAGATTATCTCGTTGAGAGTCTTGAGATAGACCAAAGTACGCTTAGAAAGCGGGCGAAAGACGCATTAACCGATATTTTACATCAATATGGTCGCTTTTCAGTGGTCACTATTGATAGTTTTTTTCATCAGGTTATTCGGTCATTTGCTAAGGAAATGGGGTTACAAGGCACTTTTTCCATAGACCTAGACTTGAATAATGTCATGGAGCGCGTAATCGATAATATGTTATTGGATGTCGGCAAAGAGGAACATTTGGCTTTGCGGAAATGGTTGACTGAGTTTGCAGAAAATAGAGTGGAAGAAGGGGCGAATTGGGATTTTCGAGCAGAAATAAAAAAACTCGCTGCTGAAACGCTCAAGGAAGAATTCAAAGCCCACAGTAAAGCTATCGCCGAGTTAAGTAAGTCACCCGAGCTGTTCGGTAATATTAAGAAAGCATTAAACTCTACCATCAACAACTTTAAAAACAAGGTTGCTAAGATTTGCGAGGAGGCGATTGAGTTAATCGAGGCTCGAGGTATTGATCCATCTTTATACAAAGGTGGTTCGACGCAAAGCCCAGCCTGGATTTTTTATCGGATTATTGGTAAGAAATATGACATTACAAAAACACAGCAAGCTAAATATGGACAGCCCGAAACGTGGATAAAAGCAAAAGACCCGAATGAGCCTTTGCTTGCTGGTGCATTAGGTGCTGGTTTAGCCACATTATATGACCAATTGATTGACCACATTAATCAACATTTGATTAGCTATAACTCTGCTCTTGAGACGTTCAGATATCTCTATACCTACGGTATTCTTGCAGAAATTAATAATTATTTAGAGAAATACCGAGAGGACAATGATGTCATGTTGATCGCCGATTTACCTGATTTTCTCAACCAAATAATTAGTGATAGCGAGACCCCTTATATATATGAGAAGGTAGGAAGTCGATTTGCGCATTATTTAATAGACGAGTTTCAAGATACGTCGAGCTTTCAGTGGGACAACTTCAGGCCGCTGGTGAAAAATGCCGCTGATCAGCAGGATTTCTCCATGGTGGTGGGCGATGTGAAACAATCCATTTATCGTTTTAGAGGAGGAGATTGGGAGTTGCTACAATCCACGGTCAAGGAAGATATAGGTGGCGCTTTTGCTCATGAAATCATCAAAGAAGAAAACCTCGATATTAATTGGCGCAGCGATCCGAATGTTATCAAATTTAACAATGAGCTTTTTTTGAAATCGATGGATGTGTCCATGGATTTCTTTTTAAAGAGTATAGAAGAAGTTCAGGATGAAAATATCAAAAAGAGGATCCAAGTTCAGATTGCCGAAGCGTTCGGCATTTACCAAGACGTAGCACAAAAAGTAGCACCACATAAAAAAGACAAAGAATTCGGAGCGGTTCGAGTAGAATTTATTCCTGATGAGCGAGGAGCCGAAGTGCATTGGAAAGAGGAATCTATAGCACGTACCATTGAGCAGGTAGAAATATTGCAGCGCAAGGGGTATGAGCTCCGTGATATAGCCGTTTTGACCAGATGGAATAGTGAAGGCAGGAAATTGGCTGATGCATTTGTGCAGTATAAAAACTCTAAATCTGCCGATCCGTCATTGCGTTATGATGTGATTAGCTCAGAAGCCCTCTATTTGACGTCAAGTCATGTGGTCAGGTTTATGGTGTCATTGATAAAATGGCTCCAAGATGAGGCCAATACTGTCGTGCTGACCGAGTGGTATTATGAGTACAGAAAATATATTAGAAAGGACCCGCAGTTAGATCATGAAATTATCACGACTTACCTAAGCTGGGCCGAGTATGTACCAGAGGCCTTTGTACAGCAAAAAGATTTTATCAAATCATTACCTGTTTTTGAGCTCGTAGAAGAAGTTATTCGGGTGTTTCAATTGGCACGGATCAAAGAAGAAATTACCTATTTGCAAGGGTTTCAAGATGCTATTTTGGATTATTCCAAAAATGAAAGAGGAGACATTGCGTCGTTTTTGGAGTGGTGGGAAGAGGTCAGGAAAAATAGAGCCATTCAAGTATCTGACGATAATAACGCTATTAAAATTTTGACCATTCATAAGTCTAAAGGACTAGAGTTTCCAATAGTATTGATTCCTTTCCTGAATTGGTCGGCGGACCATATTATGTCTGGAAATAGAGACACGATCATTTGGTGTCCTGGAGGAGAGCAAGCGCCCTATGATAAGCTGCCGATTATTCCATTGAGATATGGCCAAGGCTTGACCAATACTTACTGGGCGGAATATTATTACCAGGAAAGACTTAAAGTATTTCTGGACAATGTCAATGTATTATATGTCGCCTTGACCAGAGCGGTCAACTATTTATGGATTGGTGCACCTAAGCCAAAGAACCCAGCAAGCCTGACCAGTATCAATGATCTGCTGTTCAATGCGCTGCATACTGAAGGATGGAAAGAAGAAGGAGCATTATGGGAAAAAGGTGTCTTGGCAGAAAGCGATGCAGTGAAGGAGGACATCAGCGAATATGCCTTGATTACTTATCATTCGCATTATTGGAGAAATAAGATTGCCATAAAAAAATCCATGTCGTCTCAATTGGGCGCTAATCCTTTTTTAGAGGCTACTCAAAAAGGAATTAAGATTCACGATTTACTCAGTAAGGTCAAACATCTTTCAGATTTGGAATTGCTTGATGAGCCCAATCGATTAAAAATCGAAAATATAGTGAGGAACGAGGGCATTACCTCTTGGTTTGACAGTCAATGGAAAGTGGATGTGGAAGTTCCCATTGTTTTGCCCGGCGGTGATGTAAAGCGACTTGACCGCATTAATACAAACTCGGAAGAAACGATCATTATAGATTATAAAACCGGAGATCCCAGAAGTAAAGATCAGAAGCAGGTGGCAGAATATATCAAGCTGATGCTGCAAATGGGGCGGACCAATGTTTCGGGGCGTTTGATTTATCTCCAGGACCTTAAAGTAGTGACCGTAGAGGTTTAACATTCAAAAAAGAAAGTATTGACTTTTATAAAAGATATCGCGCTTAGTTTAATTGATAACCACGCCTCGTTTGAGAATGTGACCGTGGTATTCCCAAATAGAAGAGCAGGGCTGTTTCTCACGCAGGCAATTGGCCAAATAGTGGACAAACCAACGCGTTTACCTCAGATTTTGAGCATGCAGGATTTCGTCTATCGCCATTCGAAACTTGAACAAATAGAAACGCTGGAGGCTGTTTTTCAACTATTTGAAGTTTATAAAAAATACCGTCCCTCTGAAGATACATTTGATCAATTTTTCTTTTGGGGAGAAATGATCATTCGAGACTTTGAAGAGATAGATCAGTATTTGGTCAACCCAAAGCAACTTTTTACCAGCATCAAGTCGCAAAAGGAATTAGACGAGCAGTTTTACTTTTTATCTGACGAAGAACGAGAGGCGATTCTTAAATTTTGGAGTACATTTTTGCCAGAGGCCACCAAAACACAGGAAGCATTCTTGCAAACTTGGAAAATTCTTTTACCCGTCTATGAGGAATTTAAAAAACACTTGATCAATCAAAACCAAGCATATGGTGGGTTGATATATCGAGAAATTGCGGAGCAAATAGGGGAGACAGTGATTGACCCAAATGAAGTAATTTATTTCGCTGGCTACAATGCATTGACTTTTGCTGAAGAAAAAATCATCAAGCATTACGTACATGAGGCTAAGGCAAAAATATTTTGGGATATAGATGATTATTACTTCAGGGATAAGAAGCAGGAGGCAGGGTTTTTTCTAAGAGAATATGCCAATGATGCTGTGCTTGGTAAAACTTTTCCAAAGGAAGGATCCAGCAGATTTAAAACGGAAAAAACCTTTCAGAAAACAGGCGTTAGTCTTGAAGTAGGGCAGGCCAAAAGCTTGGCGGAATCATTGGCATTACTGACGAAAGACCCAGACTTTCAACCAGAGAAAACGGTCATTGTCTTGCCAAAAGAACACATGCTGTTGCCCGTCTTGCACTCACTTCCCGACGAAATTGCAAAGATCAATATCACCATGGGTTATCCGCTGAAGGATACGCCCGTGTTTAGTTTGTTGGAAAGTGTGCTGCTGCTTCAATATTATCGCACCGACGATCTTACTGGCGCCAAGTATTATTATAAACCAATAGTTGAGCTACTGAATCACCCCTTGCTTTTTTCACTGGAAGATGAGCGGATAAAGTCTTTAATCAAAACCATAAAAAAAGGAAATTTGATCCGGTTGGATGGACATGATTTGACCTTCGGGCATCCCTTGCTAAAGACCATTTTCACCAAGCCAGACGATGCTTTTGATTACCTAAAAAGCATTCTCCATGGCTTACATGACACTTGGAAAGACAAAGGGCATGAGCTGGAATTGGAATTTATTGAAAATTTTCATGGCCACATCAGCAAGCTAGAAGAGATGATGGGCAGTCGTGCTCAGGAATTGAGCTACGATTTTCTCATCAAGCTTTTCAGGCGATTGGCGAGAAGCTTAAAAGTGCCTTTTACGGGAGAGCCACTTCATGGCTTGCAAATAATGGGTATTTTGGAAACTCGAAATTTGGATTTCGACAATGTCTTCATTTTGAATATGAATGAAGATAGCTGGCCTGCTGCCGCCAAAAAAGGCTCCTTCATACCCTATAACGTCCGAAAAGCTTTCGACTTACCAGTCAATGACCATCATGATGCCATTTACTCCTATCTATTTTATCGGTTGTTGCAGCGCGCGAAGAATGTTCACTTTTTTCACAATACCGTCTCCGAGTTTAATGTCAATGGAGAAGTCAGTCGCCTAGTGAAGCAATTGGAGTTTGAATCGGGTTATGAGATACCTCATCGCATTCTGTCAAATCCCATTCAAACAACGCCACCAAAGGAGATTCGTATTGAAAAAACACCACAAATTCAGCGTAGTTTATCGCGGTATTTGGAAGGGTACGTTGGTGTCGATCAATCTAGGATGACTCCTTCGGCATTGAGTGTTTATTTGGATTGCTCTCTCAAATTTTATTTCAAATATGTAGAAAAGCTCTACGAGCCAGAGGAGGTTCAGGAAGAAATGGACCCGATGCTATTTGGAAATATTCTTCACAATAGTATGGAGACGCTTTATAAGAATTTTCTAGGAAAAGAGACCTCAAAAATCGTACAACCTCAGGATATATTCTGGATTCGGGAAGGTATTGAAACGGTCATCAATAAAGAATTTATCAAGCATTACGGCATCAAAAATGTAAAGAAATTTAAGTTGGAAGGGAGATCCATCATCGCCGCGGATATTCTGAAAAAATTCATTAACAAAATTCTTGATTACGATGAGGCCTATGCGCCTTTTAAAATTATAGGATTAGAAGCAGGCACAAAGGAAGGCTACACGATTGATTTTCCAATCAATATCGGTGATACGGAGAGAAGTGTTAGGCTCAAAGGGATCATTGACAGGCTTGACATCAAAGAGGGAATCGTACGGGTCATCGATTATAAAACTGGGCGAGATTCCAAATCCTTTGGTGATATTGATGAATTATTCTCAAAGGAAAATCGAGATGCTAAGGCTATTTTTCAGGTATTCTTTTATGCCTATTTATTTGACTCAAATAGTCCTTTGGCATACAGCGCAGTAGAACCAGCGATATTCAACAGCAAAGATTTATTCGAGAAAAAATTTGATTGGCGTGTGTTGCAAAAAGAGAAAAAATCACCCCCTGTTTCAATTAAAGAATGGCGCAGGTATAAGGAAGACTACA
>JBLIIJ010000152.1:0-6632 GCA_047635055.1 Cyclobacteriaceae bacterium
TTTTTTTGGATTAATAGGTTTGGGCGGCTCGAATAAGGCGCAGCTTTGGCGAGGTTTATAGGGTTCCTAAACTTTTCGTATAGGAGTCATTAAGGATGATCTTATCCAAAATATTGGTGCGCTTTATCGTTTTAGAGTCTCTTCATTATTTTAGGTTTCCAACAAGATCTATATCTCGCAAACCCCAAATAGACTTAACCTCAGTGCTGTGTGCCACAAACCGAGGAGAATAATTTTTAAGCAACGCCATGAACAGCGAATGTTAGCAACGCCTTACTGCTAATATTGATCATGACTTGAAAAAAGCAGTTTCCTCCGTCTTCAATTATAACATAGTCCTCTTTCCAGTATTTGAAACCGTCAGTTTCACAGAAGAAATTTATATGAAGGAGTTTTTCGCCTGTTGGAGCTGTTATAACAATATATTGTCTTCGATAATCATTTAAGTTGATGGAGAACTGCTTTTCATAGAATTGATAATTGGGGAATTTCTTGTCGAGTGAATCTCTTTTTATTTGACCCTCCACATTGAATGTTTTGATTTTATCATCTAAAAGCTGTTCGCTTATAATTAGATCCTCTGTAGTAAGTGTAGCATTAACCGAATTTTTAGGGAAAGTCCAATCGTAGCTGGAATCATAATCTAAGACATAAAACCTACCTGAATCAAGACGGAAGACATGTGGTGGCTATATAGATTTTTCAAATACTGATTTTCGTGAAGTCGGTTGGCAGTTTAGAAGCAAAAGTGAGAAAACCAGCATAACGATGTTGGTGTAGTACTTCACGTATGCGTGTTTTTTGATAGAGACGTGCGCTGTTGAATGTCCCCTAAGCTTGTCAAATTCGCATAAAGCTAGCGAACCCAAGACCACAATAGCCACTACGAAGAAGTACGGGCTAAGAGTCAAAATCTAGAAGTATAGAAGTCGTTTAGTTGGTATTTTACTATTTATTCAATGCTGCATTTTCTTCGTCGCTGAGCAGTCTCGAATGGATCATAAACCGATAGCCCAATGGAATTTCTAATGAAAAACTTGAACCTCTTCCTTTGGTAATCGCTACCGTGAGATGCGTATGTTTCCAATATTCAAACTGGTCTTGGTTCATGTAATAATTTACTTCGGCGACCTGTCCCAGTAAGATGTCGCTATCATCCAAATACATATCTCCCTTTTCAAATATCATGGGAGATGAACCATCACAACATCCGCCACTTTGATGAAAAATGAGCTCACCATGCTGTTCTTGTAGTTGCCTTACCAGCGCCACGGCCTCCTCTGTTATTGCTACTCTCTCCATTTTCATAAGTTTCATTTTTAAATAAAGTGGCAAGCCACATGTAGGGCTTGCCACCGGTTATCAATCGTAATATCTACTAAAAAAAGCCTAATTTATTTTTGTCATAGGAAATCAACATATTCTTAGTCTGACGGTAGTAGTTCATCATCATGAGGTGGTTTTCTCTACCAAAACCTGATTTCTTATATCCGCCAAATGGGGCATGTGCTGGATAAGCATGGTAACAATTTACCCAAACTCTACCGGCTTTGATTGCTCTAGGAATTTGATACAGCTGATGTGCATCTCTGGTCCAAACACCTGCCCCTAAACCATATAAGGTATCATTGGCTATTTCTAAAGCCTCCGCTTCATCTTTAAACTTAGTGACACAAACGACAGGGCCAAAAATTTCTTCTTGGAATACACGCATCTTATTATGACCTTCCAAAATAGTGGGCTGAATGTAGAAGCCATTAGCAAAAGCTCCCTCCAACTTACAGGCTTGGCCACCAATCAATACTTTTGCACCTTCCTCTTTTCCGATTTTGATATAAGATAAGATTTTCTCGTATTGATCATTAGAAGCTTGGGCACCCACCATACATGAGGAGTCGTATGGGTTATTTTGTACAATCGCTTTTGTCCTAGCGATCACGCGTTCCATAAATTTATCGTAGATGTCTTCTTGTACCAATAGCCGAGAAGGACAGGTACAAACTTCCCCTTGATTGAAGGCAAACAACACCGCTCCCTCAATGGCTTTGTCTAAGAAAGCATCGTCTTCATCCATCACACTGTTAAAGAATATGTTGGGTGACTTACCTCCCAATTCCATGGTGACGGGATTCAGGTTTTTGGACGCATACTGCATGATCAATTGACCAGTGGTAGTCTCTCCGGTAAAGGCTACCTTGTTTACACCTGTATGAGAAGCCAAAGGCTTGCCTGCTTCTGGCCCAAATCCATGAATGATATTCACTACGCCGGGAGGAAATACTTCGGCAATTTTCTCCATCAATAGCGTGGCTGATGAAGGCGTTTGCTCCGCTGGTTTCAATACGACGCAGTTACCCGCAGCAAGTGCAGGAGGGAGTTTCCAAGACAACATGAGTAGTGGAAAATTCCATGGAATGATTTGTGCTATAACGCCGAGTGGTTCTTTTATATTCATAGATAAGGTATGCTCGTCTAGCTCAGTCGCCGACCCCTCCTCCGCTCTGATGACAGCCGCAAAATATCGCCAATGGTCAATCGCCAAAGGGATATCAGCATTCATCGTTTCTCTGATTGGCTTACCATTATCGCAGGTTTCCACCAAAGCAAATTCTTCAAGATTAGCTTCAATAATATCTGCTACTTTATTGAGCAATGCAGCTCTAGCTGCTGCTGAAGTGTTTCCCCATGCGTCTTTAGCTGCATTGGCAGCTGCCACTGCATGGTCTACATCGGCCTGCTTAGATCTTGGGTAATGTGCGATCAAAGTATTATCAATTGGAGATGTATTTTCAAAATAGGTTCCATCCACGGGATCTACGAATTCGCCATTGATGAAATTTCCATATTTTTCCTTGAAGTTTGGCTTGCTGTAACTCATATAAATTTCTTTAGATTTATGACATAATTGTAATCACAAGCTCTAAAAAAGAAATATTAATAAATAGAACGATAATATTGGATCATAAAATAAAAATCTGATTTTTATATGTATCATGGAAAAACTACTTCAAAAGCATAAGCAGGAAAGAAAGTTAACGACCTTGGTCGAAAACTATACTGTGTATGGGTCCACCTATTCAGAACTCAATATTTTCGAAACATATGAGAAAGCTGAAAAGGTAAGTTTGCAATTTGATTATCCCGTTTTGGCTAGTATGCTTACTGGCAAAAAGACGATGCAGTTGGAGGACATGACTTCCTTTGATTTTTATCCTGGAGAGTCTGTGGTGATTCCTAGTGGCAAAAAAATGCTGATAGATTTTCCAGAAGCATCAATAGAAACACCCACGCAATGTTTGGCGCTGACTATCGATCCTAATAAAATAAGAGAGGTCGTAGATTCATTTAACGAAATGACCATTATTGACTTTAATGAGAATGGAAATTGGAAGTTGGATGAGCGCTCCTTTCATTTAGACAATCACAAGGGCATACAACAGCTAATAGATAGGTTGGTTTACACCTTTACAGAAGATCATGTCTCTAAGGACATCTTTATAGATGGTATCATCAAAGAACTAATCATTAGACTGCTTCAATCTAAGGCAAGAAATTCTTTATTAGAAAATACAGGCCATTTTTTGAGCGATCATAGGATTGCTTTCGCCATCAGTTATATCAAAGAACACCTTACTGACAATATATCCATTGACAAATTGGTGGATAAGGCTTGCATGAGTAAGTCCCATTTTTTCAAGATTTTTAAAAATACCCTAGGGATCTCACCAATAGATTATATCACATGTGAACGGATTAAGCTTTCTAAGCGTCTGATTAAAAACACAAATCAACAGATCTCGGAAATTGCTTATCAGTCAGGCTTTAATAATCCAAGCTACTTCAATAAGAAATTTAAAGAGTATGAGCTCATTACTCCAAGTGAGTTTAAGCAGATTTTGACCAAAAAACCATGATGAATTTGATTATAGAAAATTGATTTTAACCATCAAGTCAATCTGTATTTGCGGACATTTCAAGGTTGCTAGTATTGAGATTCTGATGCTTTAGCACAGTCGAAAGGAGTAGACAAAACACGGTTATGATCACTTAATTTTCCGCTTTAGTGGGTGAACTTCCGGGCGCTTATCCTTTTGCTAATACAATCGACGCTTAGCGTCGACTTTCACAAAAATGGGAGAGGACAAGTCCCAATAGGGATACAGGTCATGCCACCGGCAAGAGGCTCGCCCGAGCATCGAATACCCACATAAAACACTTCTTATCGTGATTTAAAAAAGCTTTCTTTTATCAAAAAAGGAGCATTAAGGAAAGCTTTGGTTTATGAAAAATAAAAGGAATTAATCAAGAATCACGTAGCAAGCACGCGAGGTATGCAGTTGGATAATTTCTTTTTATTCGATGCAAGCATCGGGGAATAGCCGCCACAATGTGGAATTCACAAAGAAAAATCCATTTGGATCAAGAGGAATTTTTACTCACTCAGAGTTACTCGCAGAGAATGCTGAGATTTTATGCTCACTTACTCAATCCTCAGAGTCACCTGTAAGGTGACTCTGAGGGAGGTAAATAATTATTCTTAATTATATTACTCGCTCAACCTATTGCCAGCGATTATTTCAATGAAAATTATACAAGAACTTCAGCGACGTAATGTCATCAAAGCCTCCATTTCTTACTTGGTGATATCGTGGGTGATCCTGCAAGTCAGTGATATTGTATTTCCGCTGATTGGCTGGGGAGACGAGAGGTTAAAACTGCTCTTCATTGTTTTATTATCTGGCTTTTTGCCCTGGGCCATTTTTGCTTACATCTATGAGCTGACGCCCTCGGGTTTTCGGAAAACAAATGATGTGGAGGCTACCGAGTCTATGTATAAGCAGACCAACAAAAAGCTCAACGCCTATATCATATCCGGGCTTACCTTGGTGGTGGTTTTGCTCGTCGTGGAGCGGGTATTTTTTGCCAATAGTAGTGTTGCGATACAAGCAGACAAGTCCGTGGCGATACTGCCCTTTAAAAATCTGAGTGCCAGTGAGGACGTATATTTTGCTGCGGGCATGACACAGGATATACTCACGCATGTCTCACAAATTGCCGACCTGCGCGTACTTTCCGATTTTACCATCAACAATTATGACTATGACGGTAAGTCGGCAGAGATGATGGGCGATGAGCTGGGTGTGGCTTACATCCTCACAGGAAATGTGCGCCGGTCGGAAAAGGATTTGCGCATTAGCTGCCAACTCGTGGGCACACATGGTGAAGGTGCCATCTGGTCGAAAACTTACGACAAGCAAATGACCAACGTATTTGCCGTACAAAGTGAAATTGCCCAAGAGATCGCAGCTACTTTGAAAGCAAGCCTATCTGAGAAGGAAAAAGACCAACTCGACAGAAAACCAACAGAAAACCTGCTGGCCTATGATTTCTATCTGAAAAGTGCAGAATATGATAGAAAGTATGATGCGCCCTCTACCTTAAAAGCCATTGATTTGCTCAAGGAGGCCATTACGCTTGACCCTACTTTTTCATTGGCTTACTCAAGTTTGGCAGGGAATTATATGAGTGGTATTCAAAATTTTGGGTTGTTTCCAGTTTCCTACCTCGATACTGCTTTTGTACTGGCGCAGAAAGGGGTGGATCTCGGACCAGACTTTTCTGGTACATGGCATACTTTAGGTATGGCTTATTCTATGCTTGGCAAAAAGGAGCAAGCCGTCATGATGTATCAGAAGGCGTTAGAAATAAACCCGAATGGGTCTGCTACAATCAATAATTTGGCAAGCCATTATTTTTATGAAAACAAACAGGACCAAGCCATAGCGATGTATAAAAAGTCCATTTTGCTAAAAGCTCAAAATGACCCAGGGAATGTCATTGTCTATGGAAATCTATCATTTGCTTATTCCGGTCTTGGGTTGTACGGACGTGCCATAGAGTATGCTGAAAAGGCCCTTCAGATGAAGGAGTATTATTATTCCTACCTTGCTTATGGCGTAGCGCAATATGGTATGGGAGACACCATTGGGTCATTCAACAGTATTAGAAATATGGTACTATCAAGTAAGGAGTCTTTACCAAGCTTATCCATTGCCACGGCTAGTTCTTATGAGTATTTTAATACGGATACGGCCATGGTTTATCTCGGTAAATTGAAATCCAACCCTAATTTTAGCTATAATGGGAATCAAGCAGTAAGAATATATGAGGCTATAGAATTGCGAAAAATAGGCTTGAATGATTCTGCAGAGACACTACTGGAAAATAGTCTGGACTACTACTTATCTAAGTTTGAGCGAGGAATGAAGGAACAAGTTTGGCTGCTCGATGTTACGGCGATCTATACGGCTATGGGGCAGTACGACAAAGCCCTGCAATGGCTGGAAAAAGGGATAGATGATGGTTATCCGCTGTATTATGCTATTTATAACTCCAACTTATATAAAGACTTGCATAACTATCCCAAATATGAAAAAGTCATGGCAAGCCTAAAAGCGCAGACAGAAAAAATGCGTCAACGCGTGCTCGATGCAGAAGCTACCGAGCAGCTCAAGGATTTGAACTTGTAAGGGCTTTTTACCCGCTCAGAGTTACTCGCAGAGAACTCTGAGATTTTATGTTCACTTACTCAATCCTCAGAGTCCCTTACAGGTGACTCTGAGGGAGGTAAA
>JBLIIJ010000153.1:0-6546 GCA_047635055.1 Cyclobacteriaceae bacterium
TTCTTATCTGTATTCTATTTCTATCCTCATTAGCATTACCGAAATCTGAGCCCTTCGAATAATCCCTTCGAATAAGCATTATTAGAAGGACTGATTCCTCATGGGTCTATTGGCTACTTTCAAATCAAGGAAACATGTATGGTTATGAACCATCACAGATGGTCAAAGAACAAACCAATGTTAAAATTCATTTAAAAGATGGATCACTTTATCCTGCACTCCATAAGTTGACTAAAAATGGAATTATCTCATTCGAGGAGGTAAGCCTTGGAAAGCGGGTTTAAAAGTATTGTAAGTTGACGGTTAAAGGTGTGTTGCAGAGAGAGACGCTTTTGGATGAAATGAGAGACTTTATCAGAACTATTGAAAAAGTCGTATTCAATAACATTAATCCCACACCTGCGGGATGATTATTGATCAATATGTCGATGAAGTCATTCGATAGGGTGACGACAGCATCTTAAAAGACCAGGGTTTGAAGAACGATCTTGTCGATCATTTGTGCTGCTTAATTGAATTATAAGTGAAGAAGGGGAGTGTGTTTGTAAATGCCAAGGCTTATGCCTTTGAGCAAACCGCGCCTAATGGACTCAACGAAATATGATAAGAAACTATTTTTTACTTAATTATTCTAAAATCATGTGTACGAAACCATCAAGGTACACTTTGGGATTTATTCTTTCTGCAGCTTTCGTCATAGGTGATTTCTAAAAGCTTATGCATTTGCCTTTAGCAATGGTATTGCTTTTTGGAGGAGGCACAGGTTTAGCCTTCATTTTTCTTCCATTAATGATGATAAACAGGTATACGCGGCTCATGCGAGAGGTATTATCTGCGTGTATGAAATGGGTGATGGGAAGTGCTTATTTTATGCTTTTTATGCTTGTATCATGGATGAAGCTCAGTCATTTGATGGATGCGGGATTCATGCTTGGAGTGAGCTTTTTAGTCTTTAACGTTGGTTTTCTGACTTTCCTATTTTTCAGAATGTATCGAAGTTTGAAGAAGCTTTTTAATTTTGGATATCGAAATTCAGCGTACATTCAATCAATAAAAAAGTGGCCCGTTCGGATTTTTTTATGACTATAAATGGAAATTACGAGGGATTAGCTATGCTTAATTTTTATGACTGAAGGGTGCATTCTGAAAAACCTCTGCTGTGCTCACCCAATAAATATCGGATTCAAAAATGTTTCCCTCATTATTTTTCGTTTCCGTTACCCTACTAAAAAACAGGTATTGATCATCTGGAGTTACAAATGGTCTTTGCTCTATCGCAGCGGTGTTTATGGATGTAGAAAGTCTTTCAGGAGAAGTCCAGTTTCCGTCACGATTAGTATAGCTGATATATAAATCATACTTTGAGTTATCCTCATTTTTCCATGCTTGGATTATCATATACCTGCCTTTTGGGTCAACGTAAAGACTTTCCTCATCAGCATCACTGCTTAATGCACTAACTAACTTAGGCTTTTTATATTCTCCATTTTCTTTTTTTGTAGTCACAAAAATATCACCACAACATGCGTCTCCTTCATGGTTGGAGATATAATAGATCGTTTCGTCAATGAGCCCGATACTTGCTTCCCGTGCATGGCTATTGATCACCGGAGAAAGTGGTCGTGCTTGGTTTTTTAAGGAATCATTCAGGTACACCTGATAAAGGTCTGCCGCATAAGATCCAATTTCTTTTGCGAAGAACAAGCTGTTGTGGTCATTAGAAAACATTGGAAAATAAGTCCTTTCGTTACTGTTCAACCATTCTGTTCCTAAGTCTTTCCAAGTATTATTTAATCGGCGCATCATGTGAATCGCGGTTTGACGCTCCTCTGTTTCACTCGCGACTCCATATGCGAGAAAATTCCCATCCGTGGAAATGGAAAAACCCATTTCGAATCTGCCTTGTTTTGATACGATCTCTGGGGCGAATATCTGCGCTTCATTACCTGGAGTTTGTTGTCCAAAATAATCAAAATCAAAATCGCTATTTTCGGCAGGCTGGCCATTGCATGAAACGAAAATAGCGGATAGTATTATAATAAAAGCTTTGAAGAATGCTGAAATGATTGATGTTATAATTTTAAAGGCTCCTTCGTACATATGGCTAAAGTAGAAATAGTTTATGGCTACTAATAAGAGAAAAGGAAATTAATCTGCGTTAGATTAATCCAATTTTGTAGCTCAAAATAAGTCTGTTAAATTTTAGTCGCCCTTTATTTGCTGTCAAACAATAATTTGCACTAATAAAAACTCAACGAGGTAGTTTATTTGAATTATTCTTATAATATATTGAATTATTTTGAGTAAATTGAGCAGTCCCAGCATTAATAGTTGCTAATTATTCAATTCATTGAGTTACAAAAGTAAAATGAGGTCTTTAACAATTTTTTTATTGAGCATCAATTTAGCCATGGCTCAATGCCCAACCTCGGGAACGGTATCGACCAATTGTACAAAATCGGGGAATTTAAATATTACGTCGGGAACACTTAATGTTAACTCAGGAGTAGTAGTAACCGTAACTGGCACATTGACTGTGAGAAGTGGAGGTACTATAAATGGAACAGGAGCAACATTTAATGTTGGTGGGCTAGCCGAAACTTATGGCTCTACAAATACACTAAACGGGGGAACATTTAATACTGGAAGTTTTTCAACGGGTAGTGGCGGAGATGTGTTATTTGATGGTATTACTGTGAACATAAGCCCCGATGGGAATGTGGCTTTGACGGGCTCATCAATTACCATCGATAATTCGACATTTACGGGTGTGGCTAACTGGAGTACCAATGCCTCTTCATTTTCAATGGATGGAACAGATATTACTGCATCCGGCAGCATTCAGTTTGAAGATGCAACTATTGCTAATGGGACATTTATTGCAGGCACAAGTTTTTCCACTACAAATGGAACCAATACCATCGATAACGCTACGATCACTGCCGGGACAACAGCTTCACTAAAAAATACGACCTTCACTGACACTGATCTTGATGTGCAAGGTTTACTTTCCATTCAATCAGGATCAGTTTCTTTCGATAATGGGAATATTAACTCGGGTATTGGTAATGCGGGCGCTAATGATGGAGACGCCTTGACAATGAATGGCGGAGGAGCCTTGACTTTAACTGGCAATACTCAAATGAATGTACGTGGATCTGTAACGAATAATGAGTGGTATGTGAATAACTCAGATGTAGTTGTGACAGGTGATTTTGATAATGCGGGTGCGGAAATTTTGGAAGTTAGCAACAATGGTACGTTTGTCGTGCAAGGCGATTTTAATAATACGGGAAGCGGCAATGTCTCAGCAGATGATGGCGCTGTGGTGACGGTTGATGGTGACTATGACAATAGCGGAGGTGGAAGCACCGATGTGAGCGGAGGAACATTGGTGGTCGGTGGAGGATATTCCGGGGACACACCAACAGGGGATGCTGGCGATTGTGATGGCGGTGCAGGTGGCTGTTGTGGTGCTGGTTGCGATGCTTTGCCTGTGGAGTTGCTTTCATTTGAAGCGAAGAACGAGAATAACCTAGTGCAGCTCGATTGGGAAACTGCTACAGAGTTGAACAACGATTTTTTTTCTTTGGAAAGATCGTTTGATGGAAAATCTTTCCATGTGTTTGCAAATATCAATGGGTCAGGAACGGTCAATGAAATATCGAGTTATCATTTAGTTGATAACCTTATTTGGCAAAGTGCAAACGTGAATAAGGTCTATTATCGATTAAGCCAGACGGATTTTGATGGAACCCATAAAAAGTTGAAAATAGTCATGGTGCAGGTATTATTGAAGGAATCAAAAGTAAGTATTTACCCAAATCCAGTCACCGAGGGAAAAGGTTTGCATATTATGGGCGTGACGAGTCATGCAGGATGGAGAGTATATTCATTAGCAGGAGAACTCCTGGCGCAAGAGTCATTTAAAGAGGACTTGAACATTTCTGTTGATTTTCTTATTAAAGGTTCCTATCTATTACTTGTTAATGATCAGGGTGTCGTTAGTACACTTCGGTTTACGGTGAGATAGTGAAGTCTTTACGTCGATTACAAGGTTAAAGATTAACTTTCCATATCAAATTTTACGATAGACTTTCTTGGTCTTGCGCATGGCTGTGAAAATGTTTGGAGGTTTCTTCCATCTCCATAACGAATTTCCCCAAGGCAACAAATACAACCTGCCAGCGCACGGATCAATTCCGTTGTTTTGTTTTTAGGAATAGAATGAATGGCTATGAAAATTGGCGGATTTGAAGAGTTGGTATTGCTGATAGTGGGTGCTTTGAAAGAAGATGCTAGAAGAAAGAACGGGCAATAAACCAAGTGTCGGTGCGCTTCATTCGGCGCTGTACCGACTGGAAAAGGGATGCGTCAAACCTAATGAAGGCGGAGCAACAGTCGAACGGGGAGGATGACGAAAGCGATATTATAAGCTCACGGCTTACGGAAAGGAAATATTAATGGAAGCCCATCAACTCAGGATGGAATTTGCTCGACAAATCCCTGGACCAAACCTTGGGTTGGGAAAATGAAACAGCAAGATCCACCAAAATGGGCATCCAAACTGTTGGGTTGGTATTGTAGAAAAGAATTATTCGACTTTATATACGGCGACTCGCTCGAAATATATGATAACCGAATCATTGAAAAAGGAAAATTCAAGACGGACACGCAATTCGTCTTAGACGTGTTAAGTCTTTTTCGACCTTTTGCCTTAAAGGGCACAAGAATAAACTCAAATAAGTACGCAATGTCAGAAAATTACTTCAAAGTTGCTTTCCGCAACTTATGTCGACATAAGCTGTATTCTTACATCAAAGTAGATGTACTAGGATTAGGAATCGCCGCTTGTATTCTGATTAGGCTATTTATCAAGGATGAGTTGTCATATGATCAAGGATTTGAAAATACGGATCAGATTTATCGAATTGTCAACACTTGGAATAGACATGGAGAAGAGGTGAAATAGATGGCACAAGAACCTCCGATGCTTGGTGTCATTGAAAATGAGATACCTGAGGTGGAAGCAGCTTGTAGAGTCGAGCCTTAAGTTCGAATGCTCGCAGCTAGTAATTTTTTTCGGCGAAGCGATCAAACCAAAAATAATTTTTCGGACGGGTTTATTTATGCGGATCATTCCATATTAAAAGTTTTCGATCTCTCATTGACTAATGGAGACCGGAAAAGTGCGTTGACTTCACCGGCCTCTATTCCGTTAACACAACATAAGACCGATCATTATTTTCCAGGTCAAAACCCCATCAGGTAGTCCGTTTTATACAATAACGAAGGTAAGCCTTACAAGATTGATGGAGTGATTGCTGGCCTTCCAGAAAAAACACATCTCACATTTGACTTTGTGATTACGTTGGTCGGAGAAGAAATGTGGCCGGGAGAGCATTTGAGTTGGTGCTGTAACAATTTTGATATTTATATGAAGATTAGAGATGATGCGGGACCTGCTTCTGTTTTGGAGAAGATATGCAATGCGCGAGACACCTACATGACGGACTACATGAAGTCAAAAGGTCGAACCGATATTGACCAAATGAAATACCGTGGCTATGAGCGGCAGAAACTATCTGCTATTCACCTGGGGTCATCCGATATTTCCGATAACTACAGCCATGATGATAGTAAGATTGTATGGATGTTTGCGGCTGTTGCCTTTTTGATATTGACTTTGGCGTGTATCAACTTTATCAACCTGTCAACTGCCAAGTCGGCCAATAGAGCTAAGGAAGTTGGTTTGCGGAAAGTCGTTGGTTCCCAGAAAATACATTTGATCGGTCAGTTTTGTCCGAGTCCATTCTTTTTAGCGTTATTTCTTTAGTGGTCGGTTTGCTTTTGGCATTGGTGGCCTTGCCGCTCTTTAATCAAATTGCCACTAAAGCGCTTGCGTTACCCTTTACCGAATGGTGGTTCTTGCCTGTGGCGTTGGCGTTGGCTTTTGTGGTGTTGGTGGTGGGTTTTATTGCGGGACTTTATCCTGCCTTTTATTTGTCCGGTTTTCGCCCTATCGAAGTGTTGAAAGGAAAACTAAGCCGTGGATGCAAAAGTGCACATCTTCAAAATGGGATGGTCATTTTCCAGTTCGCCGTATCAACGATATTGATCATAAGTGCATTGGTCGTCAATAAAAAAATGAGTTTCATTTTGAATGTAAGATTAAGTACAACATTTCTTGGGACTTCTTTAGCATTAATTGCACTTGCTAATGAAAAATTAATTCCTCTCAATAGAAAAAATGAGTTTTACAATCTTATTCGCAAGTACGTTAGATACGGCATCTGCTCCCTCAGCAGTTAAATGCTGATTCTTTGTTTTAGTATCTTCAAAATAATTAGGATTTCTAGTTAATGAAGGCTCGAGATTTAGGTTTACAAAAGGAATATTAAGTTGTTTGCAAAAAGAAGCTAACTGCATATTACGCTTTTTTTGATCTGCAAAGTGTTTATAATACATGGGAGATTCGTAAATCAGAACCTTGATGCCTTTGGATTGACAATCTTTAATTAGTTTTTTAACAATCGGCAATACTGT
>JBLIIJ010000154.1:0-6519 GCA_047635055.1 Cyclobacteriaceae bacterium
TCAAGATTTCTGCCTCTTATGGGATAGTATGCGGTTCATTTTTGTTGCTGCTTTTTTATGCCAGTTCCCTTTTAGGAATTGATCCATTCATTAACCTTGTTCATTTCTTTTTTGACTCTGTCCTAATCGCTATTTTTATTGCCATTGCTTCTCTTGATTTCAAAAGAAGAGTGGAAGGAAAGATATTTCATTTTTGGCAAGGGATGACACTTGGATTTGGCGTATATCTGTCGGCAACCATCATTTTTATTATTGGACTAGCTACTTTAATTTATTTTCAAGGTGATACTGTAATAAACTACCAAGTTGATGCGACTAAGTTTTTGGAGGAAAGAAAAGATATCTATATCGATGAGTTTGGGGAGTCAGGTTATATCAATCAAATCAAAGCTATTGATAATACAACAGCATTTGATCTGATTAAAAGCATGACAACTAAAAAATTGATCACTGGATTCTTAATTACCCCTCTAATTGCGATAATTTTAAGAAAGAAACCTAAATAACAACATGATGGAAGAAACGAATGATTTAACTGTAAAAAGTGTAGCCGTAAAATATGGTCTGATAAGTGCTTTTCTGGGTATTATTTTTTTCTTGGCTGTGGATTTAAGCGGACAGTCAGGTAATCAAACATTATCGTGGATTGGTGTTTTGATACTACTTGCGGTAATTTATTTTGCTCATAAAGAATATTTGTCTGGCGGTGATGGCTTTATGAGCTATGGTCAGGGTCTAGGAATCGGAACCTTACTTTCTCTCATCAGTGGCCTGATTTCGGGTCTTTTCACCTACCTATATGTGACATTTATTAATACATCTTTTGTTGATGACATAAGAGATAAGGCATTAATGGATTTGGAAGAACAGGGGTTGTCTGACTCTCAAATAGAACAAGCGATGAAGTTTACGGAAAGCTTCACCAGCGCGGAGGCATTATTCATTTTGGGTATTGTGAGTTCTGTATTTTTGGGTTTTATACTTTCGCTATTTGTCTCAGCCATTACCAAGAATAGTAGACCAGAATTTGAATAACCAACAGTGCCCGATAAAAGAATAAGTCTTACGGTTTTAGTTCCTGTTTTCAATGAAGATGAATCCTTACCTGAATTATATAATTGGGTGAAAAAAGTCGTTTCTGAAAACGAGATCACGCATGAAATCCTTTTTATTGATGATGGTAGTGATGATAATTCTTGGTCTGTCATAGAAGAGATGGCCGGAAGAGACGCTTCTGTCAGAGGCTATCGATTTACCCGGAATTATGGTAAATCTTCAGCCCTTCAAATGGGTTTTCAGCATGCTAAAGGGAATATAGTGATTACGATGGATGCTGATCTTCAAGACAGTCCTGACGAGATCCCTGGCTTGATGGAAATGATTGAAGAGAAGAATTATCACCTAGTATCAGGCTGGAAGAAAAAACGTCATGATCCATTGGAGAAAAGGCTACCATCAAAATTTTTTAATGGAGTAACGTCCAAAGTCTCAGGGATAAAATTGCACGATTTTAATTGTGGCCTTAAAGCATATAAGCTCCAAGTAGTGCAGAGTATCACGCTTTATGGGGAAATGCACAGATACATTCCTCTTTTGGCCAAGTGGAATGGTTTCAATAGAATCGGTGAAAAGGTAGTGGAGCATCGGGCAAGGAAATATGGAACTACCAAGTTTGGTTTTAGAAGGTATCTAACGGGATTCTTGGATCTATTGTCTGTGATTTTTGTGACACGATTCAGAAAAAATCCGATGCATTTTTTTGGCGCATTGGGTACGATATCATTTCTTTTCGGATTTTTCGTCACCATTTGGGTTATCGGGGAAAAAATTTATCGACTATACTATCAACTGCCTCATCTGCGTGATGTGGTAGATCAACCTTTATTTTACCTCGCCTTAATCGCTTTAATTGTAGGCGTTCAATTATTTCTCGCAGGATTTTTGGGAGAAATGGTCATGATGACCGGATCTAATAAAACCGACTTTTTGATTTCTGATACCATTGGGGATGACACCTAAATACTCCATTGTCATTCCCGTATACAACAGGCCCGAAGAGCTTGATGAGCTATTAGTCTCCTTGACGCTTCAGCATTACAAGAATTTTGAAGTTATTGTCGTAGAAGATGGTTCATCCATTCCTTCCAAGCATATTGTAGATAAGTATGTGGGAAATATGGCTATCAAGTATTATACAAAGGAGAATGGAGGACAAGGGTTTGCAAGAAATTATGGATATGAGCGAGCCAATGGGGAATATTTAATTGTTTATGACTCTGATTGCATTATTCCTGCAGAATATCTAGCAGTTGTAGAGAAACACTTGAGTGATGATCCTGCTGATGCATTCGGTGGGCCAGATGCGGCACATCCAAACTTCAGCATCCTTCAAAAAGCCATAAGCTATACCATGACGTCTCTTTTAACCACAGGTGGTATAAGAGGAAAGAAACAACATGTAGGGACTTTTCATCCTAGAAGCTTTAACATGGGAATAAGTCGCGAAGTATTCGAAAAAACGAAGGGATACCTTATTCCATTTATGGGAGAGGATATGGAGTTTAGCACTCGGATAGTAAGAGAGGGTTTCCGAAGTGTTTTAATTCCTGAAGCATTTGTGTATCACAAAAGAAGAACGAGTGTCAAACAATTCTATAATCAGTTAAAATATTTTGGGAGAGCGCGAATAAACATCAGTAGGTTTCATTCAAACCAAGTTCGTTTCATTCATTTATTTCCACTATTCTTTACTTTAGGATGGATCTTGTCATTAGGATTGAGTGCGTTTGATAGTCCGCTTGGCCATTTTGGAATTGCGTGCTATTCGACCTATTTACTCTTTATATTTTTGGGCTGTTTATTTAGCACATCTGCGCTAGGGGCTGCAGTTTTGGCACCTTTCATGGCCATGATTCAAATGTTTGGTTATGGCTATGGCCTGATTTACGAATGGCTAAGAAAGTTGAGGGGAATAAATCCCAACACGAAGTACATCGAGATTTACTAAGCATACTTTTGCAGGCTTACTTTTCTACGCGATAAATGATTTCCTGCCTAGGAAGAGCATAACGTGCTATTTCCTCCTTACTCATTTCATGGATTAATTGCTCTTCATGGACTTTGAAACCTGACGATGCAAGACGCTGACCATAGTCTTTGCCATACATTCTTACATGGTCATCTTGTCCGAAGTGTTTTTCACGTTCTTTTGGATTGGTAATACTATCATCCGTGTAGGTTGTTTCTTTTAAAGGATAAAAGAATGGAACCTGTAAGATGGCCCACCCACCGGGCTTTAGTACTCTTCTCATTTCCTGCATAGCCTTTATATCATCAGCTACGTGTTCCAAAACGTGGTTGCAAAAAATTACGTCGAAAGTGTTTTCTTCAAAAGGGATGTCATGAATATCCATTTTGACTTTTGCTAAGGGAGATTCGATATCGCCGGTGATATACTCCAAATCAGGTAATGCCTCGAATCGATCCATAAAACTCAGCTCGGGTGCGATATGGAGCATTTTTCTTTTTGCGGTAAAGAAATCCGTTTTCCGCTTTAGAAAAAGCCAAATAAGTCTATGCCTTTCAAGAGCCAAACATGTTGGACACAAGGCATTTGGTCTGGATTGCCTTCCATAAGGCAGAAATTTCTTAAACTCAGATTCACAAACAGGGCATTCAACACCTTTTCCACGGTAAAAAATGGCTAGTATCCGCAACCCGTAATGGCTAAAAAGTTGAAGATATTTTCGCGGGACATTTTTTAAAAGAAAGCTTATTAATAGTTTCAATTTATTCGATTTTCAGAGTTTTGTGTATCTATCAGTGGCAAAGATATTATTGTTGCGCTACCTGAACGAGAGAATATGATTTTTGCCAAACTCAATATTTTCAAACAAATTCAGGTGGGCCAATCAATATTGATTAATTTTCAGCATAAGTGATTGTAATTCATGTCTAAAGCCTATTATTTCCTCTTTGTTTTTTTATTGATGTCGTTTTTTTGTGCGGATAGTTACGCGCAGAAAAAGAAGCAGGATAATATTACAGATTATTTTCCCACAGAGAGTATTTCATGGATAGATGCCAATACCCCAAAAAATGCCCCAAAAAGGAAGATGATATCCTTAATATATAAGTCAGATGCTAGTGGTCTTCTTTATGGCAACCCTTGCGCTGTAGATGCTACAAAGGCAATGGGTTTCATTTATAGTCTTAATCTGGAGGGTGCACCAGGTAGTACACCAAAATTCAAGCGGTTAGCCAATAATATTTTGGTAAATATCAAGTTGATATTCACCAGATCGCCTTTTTGGAAATTGATCTTAAACAAAAGGATCAATGATTGTCGAGAGCGTAGTGGGGATTTTGTTGGTTGAAATAATGGCTAAGGGCAGTTGATGGTACTGAGCATCGAAGCGCCTAGTTCTATAGCTCGGGTGTAAGCCTCACATGCTTTCTCGTATTCTCCCAATTCTTGATAACCTAGAGCGGTCGTGATAAAACACTTACTACTATCTGGCCATATTTTCACGTTCCATTTGGTGGTTTTTATAGCCATTTCAGGGTTGCCTAGTTTTAGATGTATATCGGCAAGGCCAGAGTAAAGTTTATAATGAGCAGGAGGTAAATACTTACCAGTCATGACGAGTGGGTAAGCTTTACCGTAGACGGACTCATACTTTTTAATAGCTAACTTATCGCCCAACTTGTAGTAACGCAGGGCCTCTTCATTGTTCTTTATAATATCACGATAGGTTTCCGCCAGACTTACATAGATTTCGAGATTTCGATAATTGTACGATAATAGTTCTTCAAGTAGTGCAATAGCTTTTTGTGGTTGGTTAGTAGCTTGGTATGACTTTGCCAAATGCTCTTTGAGCGTGAGCGACTTAGAAGGGGAATACTTTTCAATAAGCTCAAAATAGTCAATGGCTTCTTCAAATTCCCCGTGGTTGAAGGATGTTTCCCCCTGAAATACGAAAGATTCGAAAATTGCTATTTTATATTCCTTTATGTCTTTTTCTTCTGGCATTAAAATACCCAAAGAGTTAACCGACTGCACGGCAGCCTCAATTTTATCATTATCAAAGGCCACTTTAGCTTGGTCGAATACCAATCTTCTCTCAATGAGCGTTGCTTGATAGTTTCTTTCATTAACATATTTTTTGATGTTAATACCTATCATAACAACAGTAGCCACTATTAGCGTGAATCCAAACGCATAAGCCGTCGCGATCCAGTTCTCTTTCCAGTTAATTTTTGGTTTGCTATACGCCCGTTTTGTATTTGGTCTTGAATGCGTACTGTTAGTTTGACTATATGTCGTATACTGTGAAGTATTGCTGCTTACGCTTGCTGCTTCTTTTTCGTAGAAGAAGGAGATATCGTATTTGGCCTTTTCAAATGGGTTGGAAAGTATCTGATAGGCGCGGTTTATTTCTTTAAATCGCTCCTCCATGAGTTCATCACCATTATTTTTGTCGGGATGATACAACAGCGCTAGCTTTTTGAACGCCGCTTTTATCTCCATTTGGGACGCATAAGAAGAAATACCCAAGATGTCATAATAGTTGCGCATGCGACAATAAACGATAAGTCACCAGAATGTTATATTTTCAATTAAATATTTTTGATCCAATAGATAATCCCAAATAACATAAAGCAACGCCACCAAGAAGGCTCATTGTCAAATAAGCAATCATGGGGACGTAGTTTTCTCCCTCCATATATCTTAGCAAGTGTAGCGAAAATGTAGAATAGGTCGTGAATCCACCACAGAATCCAGTGACGAGGAACAATTGATAGTTTTGATTAATTGATTTTAGGAAGTAAGCACTAAGAAAGCCAATAAGAAAACTACCCACAAGGTTAACGATGAGCGTAGCTACATTCAGTTTACTATTACCAAAAGGTAACAAACCCACACTATACCTCAATGAGCTCCCAATAAAACCGCCAATACCAACGAGAAAAATTTCTTTCATTTTAAAATAAGCTGAGAAACATGTTGCGTTAAAATTGGGAAAAATAATCGAAAATCAGCTTCATAGAGCGCATAGTCTTTCTTTAGATCTTCGGTGGCTTCTTGCATTTTGGATTCAAAGGATGTTCTGTGCGACATACCCGTCAGCGAGCGGTGGATCCCTTCGAGATATTGATAGTTGAATAACCAGTTGTCGCGCTGCATAAACGTCAACATATTGCGTGCTGCTTCGGGTAGCAAGTCCTTATCTTCTAGTGCTGATTTATAAAAGCTTTCGGTGTACTCCATAAGAGGTATTTGATGATAATCAGACCAGTGTAATGCCAGAAAATGATCATAGAATATATCTACAATTACCGGGGAGTAATGGCTGTATTTTGGTCTAAGCCGTATTTTGCTATTCTTCACAATCGGATGGCTGTCTGTAAAGCGATCTATTTCACGATGAATTTTTATACCCTTGATGATTTCAGGAGAGTAGGTGTTCATTTTTTTTCCTTTCACAAAATCACCTATGAAGTTGCCAAGTCTTAATT
>JBLIIJ010000155.1:0-6405 GCA_047635055.1 Cyclobacteriaceae bacterium
AAAAACTGCTCCATCGGTGCTCTTTTTTCTCATGAAGGAGAACAATATTTCCGTTTGATAGAATCGCAGGCCTTGAATGAAATCATCAAAAATCAAACGCAATTTATTCTAGCTACTGGTGGTGGTACGCCGTGTTTTCATAATGGAATGAAAACCATGCTTGAATCTGGTGTAGTCGTACATTTGGAAATCGAAGATCAAGAGTTGATAAAAAGATTAAATCGGTCGGAAGATCGTCCCTTAGTTCAATCAGATGTTACAAAAACTGTTGCCAACCTCCGAAAGAAAAGAGATCAGATATATCAACAAGCCAACATTACGCTGGAAGATAGAGACCTTGATGGCTTGCTTGAAAAAATTGCAACCTTATAAAGTTGCTTACATAGAAATATGTACGCTTCATAAGTCTTCACAAATTCGCATTACTCTAGCGCAAGCTGAAATTAAGAAAGTGCTGTAATCAATTGATCGGTATGCACTACGGAGGCAAACTCGCCATTTAATGTGGCTATCGAAATCTCAAAAACCTGCTGAGCTGAGTATTGCTGACCTTCTAAGCCTACTTTATCGAACGCCGCAGTAGCATCAGCTACCAGCGTGGTTTCAAAGCCTAGATTGGCAGCCATTCTAGTGCTGGTAGAGATACAATGTTCTATGGTGAGGCCAGCAATGATTATTTTTTTAATTCCAGCAGCCTTTAAATCTTTTTCAAGTGAAGTGCCTATAAAGGCACTGTTAACATTTTTAGAATAGAGAGGCTCACCTTTCAGTGGCGCTAGCTCCGCTTTGATCTTGTTTCCCTCCTTCGATGGATACAAGGGCGAATCAGGATTTGTTGAATCATGCTTCACATGATAGATAGGCCAATTTTTTTTTCTAAAAAAATATAGCAACCGAGACGCGTTGTTTTCTGCATTAGGATTATTTCGTTCTGAGCCGTAAAAGCCCGTCAAATCTAATCCGACCTGAATATCAATTAAAATGAGCGCTTGTTTCAAAGGAAGTAGTTTAAATTGTTTCATTGAGGTGGTCAAAAATAAACCTATTTTCAGGTTCCGGCATGTAAAGTAATAGTGACTTTGGTTCCTTTTGGAGAAGCATTTTCAATAAGAATTTTACCCCTATGCTC
The DNA here is from genome assembly GCA_047635055.1 of Cyclobacteriaceae bacterium. Taxonomy (GTDB): domain Bacteria; phylum Bacteroidota; class Bacteroidia; order Cytophagales; family Cyclobacteriaceae; genus JAVJRN01. The sequence continues at coordinate 1,130 of JBLIIJ010000155.1, forward strand.
TTCAACTATTTGATAGGCTATGTACAATCCCAACCCTATTCCTTGCCCCGGGGACTTAGTTGTGAAAAAAGGATCGGCAATCTTCGATAAGTTTTCATTTGAAATTCCAACCCCATTATCGATTATGGTGATTTGCGCCTTACCATCTACTCGCTTTTCACTGATGCGAATTTCCCCGCCATTAACTCTGGCATCCAAAGCATTATTTAAGATGTTCGTGAATAGCTGGTGCAGCCGACCAGAATTACCTGGGATTAATAGTTGATCGCCAGGATCCCTTAAAATACTAATCTGACCACCATTTGAAATCTGTATAATAGTTAGGCAATTATCAATGATATTTTGGATGTTGCATTCCGCTTCATTGTTTTCCGTATTTCGACCGTATTGACTTAGACTAGCAACAATCTTGCTCGCTCGGTCTACCCCTTGACTTACAATCTCAAAAAGTGGTTTACTAAACTCTAGAAAAGCCCGGTCTCTACTCCCCAACGCTGCATTCCGAATTTCATTAACTCCATTAGAAATATAATTTAACGGATTATTAATCTCATGCCCTAGTCCTGCTGCCATGATACCTATGGAGGCCATTTTCTCTGACTGAATCAGTTGATTTTGTCTTTGCTGCAATTCGTGCATTGCATTATCCAAAATTTCATTTTTTACCGCTAATTCCTTATTCTTTTTTTCCAGTTCAAAGGTTCGTTGGGATATTTTATTTTCAAGATCTTGATTGGCGTCTTCCAAGCTTTGTTGTATTGTTTTGAGTTCAGTAATGTCCTGAACGAACATAGACAAGCCAGTAATTTCCTTATCGTTATATATAGGGTTGTAGCTAAGCATAAAGTAAATATTCCCGTGAGGCATTGGATATTCTACTGTCTCCGTGAATTTTTCTCCTGCTAAAGCTCGATCTTGATAAACCCTGAATAACGCTGCTTGAGGGCGATTAATTTTATTCAAGAGGTCCATTCCCTTTTCGAGAATGATGCCATCAGTTTGAAATGCATAGCTTGCAAATGCCTGATTATATTCAATGAGGATTTTATTCTTATCAAACAAACCAACAATATTGTTTGTGCTCTCTATAATGGAAGACAAATTTGATTCTCGTTCTGATGAGGTCTTTTTTTCTTCTAATATGCCTTGTACCAAACGCAACCCCCTCCTTTCAACGTAGACGGTAGATAATAAAACAACTATACCTACGATGATAATGATTAACCCCTTTTCTATCCATTCGCTTATACTCTCTACCGGCTGCAAAGAGCTTGTACTGATAGTCCCGCTTAGTTGCAATCCGACTATTAACACAATGACAACCAAAGCCATTGCCGAAATAAAACTAACGGTCCTTAGACGAAATACAACCGATGCAAAAAATGGCACCAAGGCCAAGAAAAATAAAGTATCCGCAAAAAGACCTAATCGTATTAAATCTTTAATGCATATCAGAATTATGAGCACTAAAACAGACAATGTCTTAGTTTTAATATTAATTTTTCGTCGAAAAATAGCCATCGATAACATGATGAAGACGAACAAAAAGTTGAAAGCCCTTGATTCCGGAGTGATAAGGTCTCCACCGAAAATCGCAGAAAAATAAAGACCAATACCCAACAATGAGCCTACAATAAGCGAGCTATTGATCAATTTTTCCTTATATCTGATAATCTCAGGGTGCTGATATATTTGTGAATAAATAGGCACTTGTTAAAAAGAATATTATGTTGAACAAATAGGCAGTCTTTTCAATATACGTAAAATTTGAACAGGACGCCTTGACTAGCTGCTTTGAATTTTCAATTCATAGAGGACAATACCGGACCCCATTTTGCGGAACAGGATCTTTTGCTCGTTCAAAATAACCTCTGCGTATACCTCTTTATCATCAACCCTCAGAATGGCCTTCATCAGCGGATGATAGTAATCAAAATTGACTTTAGACAAATCAATGTACAATACTATGCTCTCTTTGTCTTCAGCCATGGCCATACCTTGAATATTGATGACTGACTTAAACTTTAGGTCTACTTTTTCTCCCGTGTTTTTGACCAAGTAAAAATCCTCATAACGATCTTTTACAGTTACAAAACCACCGCTCGATGCGCTACATTCTGACCATTTTGGATGAATGATTATTTTTCCCTGAAGATTTAAATATCCACACTTCTCGAACTTAGTCACGACTAAAGCCACTCCTTCGCGGTAATCATCCACATGCCGAAATTGTGGTAGCTCTTGCATGGTTATCCCTGAATCATTTACCAAAATATAATGTGCCCCCGTCCACACCCGATGTGTGCCCTCGTCACTTTTCCAAACCATGTATCCTGGCGGAGGGTTCTGAAAGTCTAAAACGGCAAGACTGTCCTGTGAAAACCCAATGATTGGAAGGGCAATTAACAAAATGAAAATTTTTAATCTCAAGTACATTGTATTTGGATATCAGATATTTACAATAATAAATTTTTCTTCTGAGTGAGTGCAAAACCACCTCACTTGAGAAGGAATCTGCCTATTTTCATTCCACAGATGAAGATTCTTGTTAAAGGTCCAAGTTCTTTACACGGTTCATGAAATTAGCATCAGTCATCACCGCCTCCAACTGGTCAAAATCACCGGATGAAACTACCCTATCGATGCGCCCGTCTTTTAGGTAGTGGACCTGGTCACAGATATCCTTGAGTAAGGAGAAAATATGAGAAGATATTAATATTATTTTCCTCATTGATTTGAGCTTTCTTATAATTTCTACTACGATTAAATTACTCTGAAGATCGAGCCCATTAAAAGGTTCATCTAAAATAAAAATATCGTTTTTTTGAAGCAAAACACCTGTCAAGGCTATCTTCTTTTTCATCCCTGTAGAATAGTTTTCCACGAACCTATCCAACGGCAGATCAAAGATATTTTGATTTTGAAAATCGGCGATCTCCAAGCCACGAGCTTGTGTAACGAGACGAAGATACTCTGCACCCGTAATTCGGCTCAGCATTGGCGGATCTGTAGGTAATAGGCCACTTTGATTTTTAATGATCCCACCGGTCCAATCGACCGTACCTTCAGATTTTTGTAATCCGATGATACATTGAAAAAGCGTAGATTTTCCTGCTCCATTCACCCCGACAATACCATTGATCTCCCCAGGTTTACATTGCATTTCTATGCCCCTAAGGACCTCACTTTTCCCAAAGGACTTTTTCAATCCTTGAATTGTCAACATAACAAAATATTTAAGTTTGAAGCAGCCTTTCGATAAATAATGGGTAACAAGACCAACCCTAAAGGTGGGAAAGCCAAACTGCCCACAACCAACATTCCTTGAAATAGCTCTGGCATATTTGGATAATAAGCATACTTGGATAAGATGCCCAGCGCCAATACCATCATTCCCAGCGCCAAAATTATTAACACCACCCACCATTGCTCATGAAAAAATACAATCAACAACAAGGCAAGTGGTCCATTTAATATTAGTGAATGTTGCAAACCAACAACCAGTTTTTGATTCAAAAAAGTAACGGCTGACTTTGCATGATTCCATACATAAAACTCCTCTTCAGGAATGCCGTAAAACGCTATCGGCACCAAAAAATTAATACCAAAAACCACCAATCCTAAATTTGCATTCCCTACAGCAATAGCAATAATCACGACACCAAAAGCTAAGAGAATAAATAACCAATTTTTACGAAAACCTATAATAAACTCGAATGGCTGGGACCCAAAAGGTGTGGGAATAATGATCGCATTGAGTCTTTTTCTATCAAAAAGAGAAAATATTAATGCGAGCAACACCACCGCTGCAGCATGAATAAATGCCCCTTTAAAACACAAAAAACCAACGAAAGGTATCGTGATTAATAAGCTTTCAGTGAGCTTGATGAATTGTTTTTTCTTTTGATCAAAAAGCATACTTAACAATTGCATTCGATCAGGTGTCGCATTCGCAATAGTCGCATAAACGCCTAGTAACGCATAAATATGAACAGCGGAGGCTAATTTATAAAAAAGGATATGCGATGCGAACAAAAAACCTAGAACCAACAATATTGCTGCTAGTGCTTTAGGCAAGCCAATTTGTTCGGTAAATCGAATGGCTCTTTTGAATTGTAGCTGGAAGTAGTATTGCAAATTTGAAAGAATGCTTTTCAGTTATTGAAAAATGTACTGTTTGTGCCCGTGTTCTTAATCAGTGATTTTAATCATCCGCAAATTACAAGATGCCAACGTTAAAATGGTTTTAACTCCCATTTAAACATATCACACTTAGACTGAAATATTATAAATGCCCGCTGCTCGCATCGAGCTGATTCCTCCATCAAGCTTTAGAAATTATTAAAACACGACATTAGCGCTAAGTAGAACAAAAGCAAGGCAACATTTTCAACGCTTAGTCGCTTTCAATTTTAAAATACTTCCGAATTGCAGATAACAATATGTTCTAATAGATTTTAGTATAAATAGTTGCTGCAACGAAAAGAAAATCAAACAATTGATCTAATCAATCTATTTCCCCCGCATTAGTAAAGCGCTTTTGATTTTACCACGGAAAACATCCAAAGAGTAAAGTCCTGTCGTAGGTAACAAAAAACAGGTTTAAAATTAAACAGAGAAAAAAATGGAAAAATTTAAATTTAAGCATATTGCCAAAAGGCTATTAATCATGATAATGGCCATCTCCTTTGTTGGTCTTATAAGTTGTGGTGATGACGACCAAGACATATCTCCAATAGAAGGGGGAACGGAAACGGGCACTATGGACTCGTTTGTTATCAATTCCGTAGGTTCTAGTGGTGTAACCGGCACAGTAACCTTTAATGAACTAGACGATGCTAGCGTGAAAATAACTGTTAGCCTCACTGGTACTTCTTCCGGTAATTCGCATCCTGCACACATTCACGATAACTCAGCTGCGGAAGGTGGCGGTATTGCTATTTCCTTGACCCCAATTGATGGCGGCACAGGAACGAGTGAAACAATCGTAAGCGCCAAAGATGATGGAACATCTATTTCTTATAGCGAACTGATCAGCTATGATGGTTATGTAAACGTGCACCTTAGTGCTGATGAATTAGGAACAATTGTCGGGCAAGGTGATATTGGACAAAATATATTGACTGGACAATCAATTGTTTATGATCTAGGAGCTATGGCTGTTGAAACCATCAGTGGAACGGCTACATTTCATGAAAGAGTGAGTGGGGAAGCATTAGCGGTCATCATGCTAAGCAATACTCTAGAAGGTGGCGTTCACCCTGCACATATTCACG
>JBLIIJ010000156.1:0-6403 GCA_047635055.1 Cyclobacteriaceae bacterium
TATTTAGTGAGGCTACTTACATCAATAAAATACTGATCGTTTTAGTACTCAATGATCCTTCGGTCATTGGTTATTTTTTCATTGCACTTGCGCTATTTACAGAAATAAAACAAGATGTACTAAAACCGATTTTTGTTTCGCCTGTCAATGTGCATCAGCTTCTTCTTGCCAAAATACTGTCCTTGTCCATCATAGGCACGCTTTGCTCATTGGGTCTGGCCATGGCCATTAAAGGTTTTGATTTTCATATCCTCGCCTACACAATTGGCAGTTTTTCCATATGTATGATGTCTGCTTGTATCGCCATTTCTATGATGACCTATGCGACGGATTTTCTAAACTTCGCTTTACAGTCCGTCCCGATCATACTCCTATTTGTAGGCATTGCAATGGTTAACTTTCTAGAGATGATTAATTTAGGCGCATGGAAGTATATTCTTCCGATTCAGGGCAGCCTCGATCTTATCAGTTTTGCTGTCAGTCAGCAAGCAATCAACCCATGGTATGCTTATGGGTCCGTCATCGTCGTGCTACCGATCACTTATTGGATAGGCTTTCATTTATTCTCCAAAAAAATCATTCACCAATGAAGCGTATTCTGACTCTTGCAAGAATAGATTTCAAACTCATATTTAGAGATTCTTCCCTACGGAGCTTTTTGGTGTTGCCCATTATTCTTTTCGCCTTGATGATTTGGGGCGTACCCGCCTTGGTAGAAAAACACCCATCATTGACTGCCTATCTGCCTATCATCTTAGCAGGGTTTGTTATAGAAAACACCCAATTATTTTGCTTTATAAGCAGTATGATTTGGATCGATGAAAAAGAAACGGGTGTAGCAAAAGCCTATGGAATTGTGCCTCTTTCAAAAATACAGTTTATTTTATCTCGGCTTCTTTTTCCGTTTTTAATTACCGTGCTCCTCAATGTCTTACTCCTAGAGGTACAAGATTTTTACGAAATATCAATACTCCATATTTGGCTTATCGCGATACTCACCGGACTTATTGTCCCCATTTATGCACTCACCATAAATGCCATTGTAGATAACAGAATGCAAGGAATGGTCTATATCAAAGCTTTAAATATGCTCATAATATTACCCATTACAGCCTTTTTTATACCAGCTCCATTTCAACACATTTTTGCATTGCTCCCAAGCCATTGGGTCTTTCAGGCGGTTAATCAGACCCTTCTTCAAACAATGAATACATGGTCATTTATTATTGGATTTGGATTAATGTGGATACTCATCATCCTCTCTTCAAAGTTTTTCTGGCGGAAGCATTTTTACTGAAAACTGTCATCCATCAATCATCCCTTTTCCTCCCTGCGACGCGAATCGACTGATCTACTCAACACTGAAAGCAAATCTTCCGTTAACGCTTGTAATGCAGATTTGCGCTTTGACATACACGTAGATGCACACTGCTAGGAATAAGCCTTGACTAAGTTTATTTCTTTAAAATTCAAGACGAAAAAGGACTTTTATGACCAACCAACAAGGCGAGATGACTCGAAGAGCGAACCATGCGCCAAGCAACCTCACAAAAATATTATGGTGGTTTTCTACCGTCATTCCAGAGATTATTCAAGATTGTACTTCTGACCGCCATCGGGCAAAAATCATTGGTTCGGGTGTACTTTTCACCTGGCTTTATGCCACCATCGCATGGATCTATTTTTGGTCTATCAATATCGTAAATCCATTTATCTACGTTCCATTAGGCATCTTCATTGGCTATGGCATTCTGACGATCGATAGACTATTGATTGCCTCCATTGCCAAGGGCAAAAAGAACCGGATCACCATTGGCTTTCGCGTCGTATTGGCCTTGTTTCTTGGTGGCTTCATTGCTCAGCCCATTATTCTATGGATGTTTGAAAAAGACATCAGCGCGGAAGTATCGTTGCTACAGGATAAGAAAACAGCTGATAAACGAATAGCACTCACGAGCATTTTTAATACAGAATCAACCGCATTGAACAACAGGAAAAGTGAAATTCTTGGAGAAACGACTACCAGATTTACCGCTATTGAAGTGGCAGAAAAAGCTTTTTTGCAAGAAATAGATGGCACTGGTGGATCAGGAAATTACGGAATAGCGGGTATTGCCAGAAAGAAGAAAGAAGCGCTGGAGCGGGCGCAACAAAGTCATGACAGTTATCAAAACGCCCATATCGACGAACTGCAAACCATAAACCAACGACTTCAAGAAATAGAGCAAAGAATCAATGCAGAAGTAGATAATTTCAGAGAACACAAGCTCACGGCTGGTTTTTTGATCCGCGTTGAAGCACTCCAGCAACTCTTTGAGAAAGATCAATCTGGTGCATTGAGCCGAAGGTATTATTTGATCTTGGCCATTTTGGTTTTGTTTGAACTGATCCCGATTATTGGCAAGTTATACTTACCCACTGGTTCTTATGATCTGAAACTCCAACTGAGAGATGATACAGAAATTGAATTGGCCAACACCAATACTGAACAAGAAGTAACATTAAAAAAATTGTACAACTTGAAGGCCAATGAAACCGACGCTAGCATGATCGCCGAATTATTCCAAAACATGAAGAAAAACAAAAAAGACCGCATCGACGAAATGGTGGCAGATTGGAAAAGTAATAAAAGCGGCACTTTCGACGAGCTCTGGGCCAAAATAAAACGAGACGTATTAAGTAAGCAGGAAGGGTGAGCTGCACCAATAATGAACCTCGGAACAAACTCACGAATTATGCTATCAGCCTATTTCCTTTATGCCATGCTAGCATAGGGCACTAAAGCTCATTGTGGAGTTTACATTACAATTTAAAGACATTTTGAAAGAGGACATCACAAATAAACACCAACGAAAAAATCAAATATTTTGACAATGAATGGACCTGACAAAGACATCAAATTCCCACTGGCGAATTATGATAGGTTGTGCTTTTTGAAAAACGTGATCAAAAACCCAAACATCATTGTCGGCGATTACACCTATTATGATGATTTCGAAAATGTGGAAAACTTCGAAAAAAATGTGAAATATCATTTTGATTTCACAGGTGACAAACTCATCATTGGCAAGTTCTGCATGATAGCTTCAGATGTTAAATTCATTATGAATGGTGCCAACCACCTCACCAACAGTTTGACGACTTATCCTTTTGCCATTTTTGGTCATGGCTGGGAAGATGCCATGGAAGGCAAAAATTATCCTCAAAAAGGAGATTTACTCATCGGCAATGATGTTTGGATCGGCCACAATGCCACGATTATGGCCGGTGTAACCATCGGTGATGGCGCCATTATCGCAACCAATGCGACGGTTGTGAAGGATGTTGCTCCCTACGCTATCGTTGGTGGAAATCCCGCTGTAGAAATAAAAAAACGCTTCTCCGACGAGACAATCGCCGAGCTCTTAGCACTCAAGTGGTGGAACTGGCCGATAGAGAAGATTACTAGAAATGTGAAAGCCTTGACGGGTAATAGGTTGGACGAGATTGTTTGATAAGTGACTCAGAGAGTTTGATTTATTCTTGATTTAGCGACGTTCGTTGATTTACATATTTTATATTGATAGCATTTTTGATGAACATAATTTAAAGTTGTCGAATTGCACTTTCTCAACTGTTGCTTTTTATCAATTGTAATAGCTAGCTTGGGCAAGTATAAATATCCACCTAGTCATTTGCTTTTTGCTACGCTTAATCTATGAAAATACTTGGGATATCGGCTTTCTATCATGATTCAGCAGCGGCAATATTGATTGACGGAAACATAATTGCAGCTGTTCAAGAAGAAAGATTCATACGCACCCTTACTCTTGAGGGTCTTTAAATTGACTAATTCCGTGGCGGTATAAAGGTTTTGATTACGTAATTCTAGAAACGACTCTTCGGTAACATAATTAAAACAATAGAAGTGTTTGGAATATACTTTTCGAATGATATTCGAAAATATCCTTTCTATAAAAACAAAAACCCACATGGAATGTCTGGCTGTAATTACAAACAGGTCCAAGTCAACATGATTATCGTCACAGTCTTTTATAGGATTATCCGCAGCTAATGAGCCTGATATTCCTAAATACCTAACAAAGGGAATGGCAGAGAGAAAACCAATTCCTTTTTTTCCTTTTTCAATAAGTTCTTTTGTTAATGCTGTTTTTCTTGGCTGATCTAATATTATTTGTTCTTTCCCTATTACAGCAAGATATCCGTTCTTCTCAATGATCAGCTCTTCAAATAATAACTCTTGCAGCGCCCCATCGAATGTATTGCGATCATGTTGATTTAAAATCCCCATCCACACCTCAAGGGATGATTTTAATACAGGGGCATTGAATATATCTCGATAATTGATATGGCAGATAATATTCTCCTTGTAGCTCAACTTTTGCATTCCAGCACGTTTGTAATGACAGATTCAAAATAAAATTATCGGCTGAATCGTGATAACAAGAAATTATCTTTCGTTCTCCGTCTTCTTATTAGCAATATATGAAATTTAAAACCAGTGTTGAATTCCAGCTATGATTTAGAATAGATGTCTACCAAAAGATCACTAAAATTCCTTCTTTCATAGGTCTTTGGAAAATTCAATCATAGATGCTGAATATCAGCGACCTTGCTTGAAAGTAAATAAAGTTCAATTAGCTCAGCGCTAACTAGCACCTGTCTTTAAAGCATGAGTCTATCTCAAAATATTTAAGATCAAAGCTTGCGCAGTTTGAAAAATGTGCACCGTCCATGGAATGGCCACTATGTAATAATTTACCTCAAGAGAATGATCATTTTGAAAACAAGCTCAACGCAGAGATCGGACATTATGGACAGACGCTAACTGCTCTTGGTTATAGCAAATTGCTCAGACAGAAAAATTGATTTAATGGAAATGGACTCAAAAATCCTGATCAGATTCAGAAAGTAGATACTAGATTTACGTCATCCGAAAAATACATAATCACAATATGAGTAAATCAATCATCGCTTTCTTACTTCTTGGACTGAATATTTTAACCTCCAATGCCCAAAACCCCTACTTCCCAAAAACGCTCAACATGCAAGAGCGGGCAGAAGTGATTGACGATTGGTTGGCAGAACGGGTGGAAACTGTTTTACCCAAAATAATGAGACGAGCCGATATTGACATGTGGATCATCATCGCGCGAGAATACAATGAAGATCCTGTGATTAAAACCCTGCTTCCCGCCACTTGGCAGTCCGCACGACGAACGACAATACTTGTAGCGTATGACCCGGGAGATGGGAAGAAACTAGAAACTTTTGGTATCTCACGATATAATACAGGCGACATATTCAAAACCCTCTGGAACAAAGAAGAACAGCCCGATCAATGGCAAGCTTTGGCGGACATCATTGCCGCGAAGAATCCAAAGAAAATCGGCATCAATAAGTCAAAGACTTTCGCTCTTGCTGATGGCATTTCTTCTACACATTATGACCAACTATTGGAAGTCCTGCCAAAGAAGTATCAATCAAGAGTCGTCAGTGCAGAAAACGTAGCAATCGGTTGGCTCGAAACGAGAACACCTTCTGAAATGGTCGTTTACCAAAACATCGTGCGGATGGCACATCAAATAATAGCAGAGGGATTTTCGGAAATGGTCATTCAACCTGGAATCACCACAACGGATGATGTGGTTTGGTGGTATCGCGATCGTATTCGTGCGTTAGGGTTTACGACATGGTTTCACCCTTCCGTATCGATTCAGCGTGGAGACCCTGAAAGTTTTGATCATTTGCGATCGTTTTCGGAGCGACCAAACCAAAAAACTATTCAACCCGGAGACTTAGTTCATGTGGATTTTGGCATCACTTATTTAAGGCTCAATACCGACACACAGCAACATGTTTACATTCTAAAAGCTGGAGAAAAATCAGCTCCAAAATATCTAGCAGAAGCTTTTAAAGTTGGAAATCGTGTTCAGGACATTCTTACCGCCCACTTCAAAACCGGTCGAACCGGAAATGAAATCCTCAAAGCCACACTGGATCAATGTGCGACAGAGGGAATCAAAGGTGTCATTTACACCCATCCTATAGGATTTCATGGTCATGCCGCTGGCACCACAATCGGCTTATGGGATCAACAAGGTGGCGTCCCGGGTAAAGGTGATTATCCACTCTATGAAAATACCGCCCATTCCATAGAGCTCAATGCAAGTGTATACATCGAGGAATGGAAAAAGGACATCCGTATTATGTTAGAAGAAGATGCTTTTTTCGATGGAATAAATGTACACTACATCGATGGTCGCCAGACTGAGTTGCTGGTGCTACCAAGACCTCTTTACCCGAATGAATAAAAAAAAACATAAACTTTCGCAAAAAAACTACTCCTTGAAGTCAGACGCTTATTAAGCTGACATGTTAAACAGATTTAATCCTTTTTATA
>JBLIIJ010000157.1:0-6392 GCA_047635055.1 Cyclobacteriaceae bacterium
CCACTACCAAAAATGGCAAAGAGGTAATTACGTAGATAAGTAGCACCCTCATTCCTTCACTTTTATTGAATTGATAATAATGTCAGCGACCTCCGTTTTTCTCTCCTCCATCAATTGCTCAAATGTTTGATCATCTATGTTGGCCAAAGCCTTGACCAATAGTGTAGCCACTAACGGAAAGATTTTTTGGGCAATGATTGATGAACAGGTGTTCAGGTTTAATGGTTTTGATAGCTCCACTTTCAACCTCATTGGCCACCTTCTTTTTGAATTTATCAAGATTAGGAAACCCTGTTACCTCTTTCATTTTGAGAATGAATTCAGGGTTCCTGTTTATGTCATGAATAATGAACTTTGGCAAATAGGGATGCTTGTTCATGAAAGTAAGATAGCTAACTGTAAAATCACTAATCTTATCCTCAATGGCAGAATAATCATTTAGTATCCTATTCAGCTGAGGTGCCAGCAAGGCAAAAGAGTTTTTTGAAATAGCCTTAAAAAACCTTTGCTTGCTTCGATAATAATAATGAAGTAATGCCTTGTTTATTCCTGTCTCGTCTGTAATCTCTTGCATCCTAGATTCATCCATCCCCATTCGTTGAAACACACTTTCTGCAGCCTCCGGTATTTGATTTTCGGTGGTGTCTTTTTTAGTATTGGGCATGTGTAATTATACTGACTTACAGAGTTAGGTCATAATGCTGCTTATCTGTAAATCCTATCGCCAAGCCCACAAGTCCATATTAGATGCTTACAGTTTTCGACCACTCTTTCAGTTGTTCTGTCATCTTGGATTAGAGATGGAAGTCTGACTTTCGTGTGTGCTGCCATAGCAACTAAACCAGCATCGATATCTTTGGAATAGTGTACGATACCGCCTTCAACATCCGTATCATTGAAAATCCTTAGTGTGTAGTTTGTAAGACTGTGAAGTGCAACAAATTGGGCTAACTCCTTCTTTACATCAGGTTCAGTAGTCCATGTACCGGGCGTAATAACTTTCAAAATATGAAGCTTGGCATTCAATAGTTGCTGTAGCTCTTTTAGACCATTTGTCACATTGATCGGTGTGTTGGTTAGATCTGTTGCAAACACGATATCCTTAATCGCATCAATGTCAACGACTTCTTTCACGATTAAAACAGGACACTTGACATTTCGAACTATCTTATCGGTATTTGATCCTATTGTTTGTTCTTTCCAATTTCTCTCTCCTTTTGATCCCATCACAACTAAATCAATCGCTTCTTTTTTGAGGAGCTCCTGAATGTGCGTGAACGGATGACCGAAACTTACATGAATGGAGGTTGTCGGTATAGAAAGATGCTTATCCTTTAAGATTTGATCGATTTTGCTCTTTACCGTTATCAATAGCTCCTTTTTGTAAGTATCAAGTGATTCAGGAGGAGAATCAAAATAGTTTGGGATTTCTATTGTGTGAGAAAGGGAAATTTTTGCCTTCCCTTTTTCCGTGATCTGATTTGCAACATTAAGCGCATTGATTGACTCTTTTGAAAAGTCTAGAGGCACTAGTATATTTTTCATAACCTAACCGTTTAATAATCTCAATGAACAAATGTGCGTATTACCATTCAATACATGTATGATGGAGAACATTGATATTTATGATCCTTGTCACGATTAACCAAGGATGTAATCATAGCATGTAATTACGGGAAGCAGCCTATTAATTCCCAGATAGTGGGTACTAATCCCAGATGCTAGCATTGTAGAAAAAGTAGCTATCCAACCTCATACCTATGAGCTTGCTTCGAGGTTCTTGAGTATAAGATGATGATTGGCTGATCTCCTTGGCAAAAAATCAATTGAGGCTGAAGGATGTCTTAGCCGCGCCGAGAGAACATAATAAAATGAGTTAAGCAAGTTTCATACAAGCTTTTTTTGCCTTGGGCCTTGCATCTATAGTCGAGGAAATTCTTCCACTTTTGTTCTTTGTTTTTTTCCTATGAAGAATATAGAATTTCATTAATTAAGTTCTAACATTTTTTTCAGATTTATCCCTGTATTGACTACTGAGATAAAAGGTTAAGGTATAGGTAATACGTAAAGTAATTACTTTTTGAGGTACAGTAACTATGGGGCTTTTAACGATATTAGGACCTCTCTTTTGTCCTAACGGGTATTGAAAAAATTGGGTTATAATACTACTCATGAGTAGCTAATGACAATTTTTCTGGAATACGGTATTATAAAACCTCTAATCATCACTACTCCTACTAAAAAGTGGGATAGGTATACGTCATGTAACGTATCCTACGATGATTTAATAGAACTTCATAAACAATCAGAAGCAAAGTGCAATTTTCACTTAAATCAAAGAAGCCATGAGCTGTATGAAGGATATCACATTTGGGAAATGCTTATATGAGGGTGGGTTGTATGGAGCATTGTCATCTTCTGAATTTTCGCAATTTCCTACAACATTCCAGATCAAAGAGTAAGTAAAGAGCGTCCCATAGATATCCTAAATAGGAGATTGGCTAATGGCGAAATTGACAAAAAAATGTGGCCATTGAATTAAGTAGTTTTTTAGGTATTAGGAAAAGTACTTTACCATACCCTTTCTCTTTTGAAACTATACGCAAAAAATGAACGCTTCATCATTAGCCATCCTAAGAAAATCTTGAAAAGACACCCACTTTTAATAAAGTCCACTGGCCAGAAACAAACACACACATGTTCTACTTTTCCCGTAGTTATTGGGAAGGCTTGTTGAGATCAAATTCAGGAAGTTTGCCTTACTAGAGTGATAGACGGAGTAGCTCGTAGACGCAATGAGTCATCTTCCGATAACAGCACTCGATTTTTAATGGAATATTCTTACGCTCTTTTTTAACTATTTCTTTGAAGAACTTGAACTCATTATTTTGGAGAGTGTATGAAGGGAGGTTTGCAAAAGACCATTGTTGTAATCATATCTTTTCTATAGATGGAGTGAGGTACCTGATTTTTCGGGATATGGTAGCAATGTTCTGGATAGCGAAAATACGGAATTGCGACATTTTGAGCCGGTTTGGTTTTTTAATCCGGATTATTAGTGTGGAGATTATTGGGTAAATTTATTTTCTAAAAGACAGACCAAATGGCCGACCCACTAGACGATTATTTAGCGAATCATTATATTAACAGAAGCAACTGGCTGAGAGCCGCAGTGCTAGGAGCCAATGATGGTATTATATCAATAGCAAGTTTGGCAATAGGAGTGACGGCAGCCAGTGATTTTAGAGAACCAGTCGTGCTAGCGACGCTCGCAGGATTAGTGGCTGGTGCTTTATCGATGGCAGCAGGGGAGTATGTGTCTGTGAGCTCACAAACGGATATTGAAAAGGCAGATATTGAGCGTGAGCAAATAGAACTGGAAGAAAGCCCCGAGTTAGAGCTTGAAAGATTGGCTAATATCTATGAAGCGCGTGGTTTAAAGGTTGAAACAGCGATGATTGTTGCCAAGGAGCTTACAGAAAAAGATGCCTTGGCAGCACATGTTAGGGATGAGTTAGGAATAAATGAGATAAGTAAAGCCAACCCGACTCAGGCAGCATTTGCCTCGGGAGCGGCATTTACCGTTGGAGGCATGCTTCCACTCTTAGTTGTTGTTTTTTCCCCTTTGAAGCAAATGGAGTACTTGCTTTATGGATCGGCCATCATTTTTCTAGTACTCTTGGGAGGTTTATCGGCAAAAACGGGAGGATCTAGTATTATGCGACCGATCGTAAGAATTACCTTTTGGGGGACAGTGGCTATGGGGTTGACCGCTTTGGCAGGCTATCTATTTGCCGCTGAGGTTATCTGATAGATTCACGAATTAGTGGGTTTAAATATTTGTAAGCCACCTCAATAACGCGGCTAGGTTTTGGGAAATCAAAAAACTGTGAATAATGTAACGTTCAGTTGTGGAAATGTAATGTGAACGCCAGACATAATTGCGATATTTGCATTTCGATCCAAAGGTGAATTCACTTCATTGATAAACGAAACTTGTAATTAAAAAAAACGTTACCAAAAGTAAAATAAGGTAAGGAGCGATCGAGAATCACTACACCAGTTAAAAATCAAAAATAGAAGAAATCTGCTAAAGCCGCAAAGCGAGCCGAAAGAGAGAACAGTAGCGTCTACATCTCAAATATCATTGAGAAAGGGGGATCGTAAATAAGTAGATCAAACCCTATTGCCATTGCACTTAGGATGGAGTACACATGGGAATATGATGTTTAAGACTTTAATGATTAAACATCACAAAAAAATCAAGACTTTAATAAAACAGTGAATGTTATGCATATTTATAAAATGGGTCAGGTGGTTTTTGAGCGGATGCGTCCCAATCAAAAACTTATAGTAGTAAGCGTAGATAGAAATATTTACAGCTGTGTAGACCAAGAACGTCCTTGGCAGAAGGCGTTTAGTTATCATGAAAGAGATTTGAACTCAGATTTGAAGACTAAAGAGAAGGCTAAAAGTTCTTCTGATAAAGAGCGTTAAAAGCAAAGGATATTTGTTTAATAGTAAATAACAGGAAGGTATGATGTTGACATAGAAAGGTCATCCTTACAATAAACTGAAATCCGAAAATATTTGCATCGAGTTTATTATTGTTAGGTAATTAGGTAAAAAGAACACTCAGAGCTGGCGATATACGGGACAAAAGTAATGCCCAGACTATTATAGTTCCACGATGATTTCATAACATAAATACCAATTTCAGTACGATAGAACTTGTAATATTTAGGAGAAAGCACTTTTACATTTTGGTGGATAGTATTGTTAAAGGGCAAGTCTTGAGAGGTTTGCCCTTTTTTCATACTGGATTGATACCAACATTGACCACTCGGGTTTGAGTTATTTAGGCCATGCAGGTCGGCACACCAGAAGTAACTGCCCCGTTGTACTTGTATATATTAGATTGATCTAATCTACATCGACTATTTTGCTTGTTGTACGAGGAGCGATTAGGATTGAAATATTGCAGGTTAATTACTCAACGGTAATATTTTTTGAAATATTAAGACCTGTCTCGTTTCAGTCTTTCGTCCGGGTACGTCGCTTTAACTTATTTATTCGGTCTTGATAATATGACCTTAGTTCGCCTATAAAAACCGAAGGATCTTTATAGGTAGTTAAAACAAGATAAGTATGTCTTTTCCTAATGACTTTCAGTTCCTTTTCAAGTTTCGCTTTTTCCTTGATCAAATATGCATCAGGTGATATCGAAAGCTCCATTTTTCTCACTGACGCTGTTCCATTCTTGGTGAAGTCAACATTGCTAAATAGATGCGCGTGGTAAGCTTTTAAGGTGGCTAGGTCTTCGTTCTTATAGATATCTACCAATCTTGTAGTCAACGCTGTAGCAAGATCAACTTTATCGTCGTTCATCGAGAATTTATCAGGATGGACGTTTAGCATGGCTTCTCTGTACAATCGCTTTTTCTCTTTGAGATCATCGACACTTAGCGTTGGGGTAGCTATGCGTGTTTGGCTTTGTATCTTCAACCCAACAGGCTCCACATATTTTTTTCCCTTGCTCTTTTGTTTGAGTCGTTTGGCTTTTTTCTCTGATTTCTGCGCTTTGTAGCGTACCGATAGCTCCTGTGTTTCTATTAGTTCGCGGGTTAGCTGTGACCTCAACAATGCCTCGAAAGCATCAACTTTATTACTTACATCACCTAGCTCGATCTTGAGTTGAGCAATTTGCCCTTTCAATGAGTTTTGTTGCTTGGTACTATTTTCAGCGCCTATAAGCTGATCTTGCTTCATACCTACAAAGGTTATTCATTTTCCCGTTCAATTAACCATGGTAATCTTTCTAATACACCATTTAATAAGGTCAATTTCAATCAACCTAACTCCCTCTTAAAGTAAAGAAATGAAATATTCTTAACTTTTAATCGGGGTGAATCTCTTATAACCAAGAATAAAAGGGCGTAGATATTTACCCTACCGAGTGCATTTACTTGGACTTAAGGGATACAACATTTTTTACCTTATCCTCATCAAAACCCAAATTACGCAAACGTTCGAACGTTTGGTATTCGAAGTTTATCCCCTCCTCTCGTGATATATCTAGCCAAGGCGTTATATGTTTATGGTTAACTTCATGGCTAAACACATCTTCTGGGCATCAATATTATTTATGCCATAATTATCCTGATTTGCGAAGGCTTCTATGATTTCATTGTCGTCCTCAAAATTTCATCCGTTTGGTCTGCATCAGATGGTAAAAAATCGTTAGTCTCCTCGCAATCAAAAAGTTCGGTATCCCAGTCTTTTCCCATCCATTCCATCACCTCATCATGATCTGGATGGTCCTTATCATTCAAAACTCTGAGCTTATCTTCATAGCTCCATAAATCGCCGCAATCTTCCGGCGGGCAGGCTAG
>JBLIIJ010000158.1:0-6348 GCA_047635055.1 Cyclobacteriaceae bacterium
AGATTTTTTAGGAGTCTTTATCTTTTCAATTTTAGCGTCGTTAGTCAAATCTGGTTCTTCTTTTTTTGTGATAAAAACCTCTACAGGTGCACCAATTTGAAGGTTCTGACCTTCTGATATAACTTCTCCTTCAAACATCCCATTCCATTCCAAGAGTTGACTCTTTGCTACATTGTATTTATTGGCCACACTTATTAAAGATTCGCCAAGTTGTACTATATGAATATCATATGTGGTTTTGTCTTCCACATATTCGGTTTCCTTGGGTGTGTTTTTTCTCTCTTCCTTTTCAGTTGGCTGAGGCTCTTCTGTGACTTTGGGGACATTGTCGTCTGCTGTAGCTACAGGTACTGTTGTCAATGCTTCTGTTTTTCGAGGCGACTTTTGAACTGGTTTAAAACTTTCTTCTATGACTTTGGTAAACTGAGGCTCTCCTGGCGGTCGCTTCCCTTTCAGGTAGATTACCCTTCCAGCTTTGAATGATGTTGACCGTGGTTCACGATTGTACTGCGATATTTTTTTGGCTTTTACCCCGTAGCGTTGAGATATTTCCCAAAGTGTTTCCCCTTTTTTCGCCACGTGAAAGCTAGTGGAGGATTTATTTTTTTTCTTACGAAGGAAGTAAAACATGTTGGTTGAAAGAGGCTGACCGGCCAACATTTCGTTGTATTTATCGAAACGTTTTTTATCGATTCCCCCTCTTTTTGCCAGACTTTCCTTCGTATCTCCCTTTCTGGCAATAATTGCTTTTATTCCATTGTATGAGAAAATGATTTTTGATTTCCCTAGATCAGCAACAATTTCATCGGGGTAAATATTCTCTTTCGGTTTGGTGGCTTGTTTTATATCTCTGGTTAGTGCTGGCGTCTCTTTTATTTCTTCCTCCTTTTTGGTTTCTGCTATTTTAGGTGCTTTGCCTGTCAGGGGAATGATGACGATGTATTCTTTATCACTGGGAATTTTACCAGACTTGAGCCATTTATTGTACTTTTCTAGTTCATCTTCATCTACGCCAAATTCCTTGGCTATGTTTCCGAGCGTTTTTCCTTCTCCTTGAGTGTACTCTTGAAGATGGATTCCTTCCGAATGCGGTTGGCCAACTTCATCGCGAAAAGCAATCACATGAGCGATAAACCTTTTGGCATACCAATGTGTGTCTTTATCTACGGTAAGCTTTCCTGTATCAACAAATTTTTGATCTACGTATCGTTTTACGCCGGTAGGTCCCGCTTGGTATGCGCTTACAGCATATATCCAGTTTTTGAGGAAATAATTATTTCTTTTAAAATAGGTAGCTGCTCCTCTTGATGCTGCACCGATATTTTTTCGTTCATCAATTTTTCCATCTACCCTCATACCAACTTCGCGGGCTGTAAAATCTTTGAATTGCCAATAACCAACGGCATCTGCAGAAGACACTGCATCCGAGATCAATGAACTTTCTTGAACAGATAGATATTTAATGTCATCGGGAATTCCAGCCTCCGCCAATGCTTTTTCAATGATGGGAAAATAAAGGTTGATGCGGTCAAGTTTGATTTTAAAGTATTTCTCACTTGCCCTTAGTGCGTCCACATCTTTTTGGATTTGCGCTTGAGCGTCTGGAGTTATTTTGAGCTTCACATTTGCAATTGTGATAGAAGAGGGAACTTGAGGAATGGACCTCACATCAGGAAAGGCAATCGCGAAATGAGTAAAAACGAGTAGGAAGATCGGTAATAATTTTCTCATAACTTTCTTAATATCATAATACCATCTCTAATAGGCAGGAGCACATTTTCAACTCTTTGGTCTTTGTGCATCGCGTCATTAAAGGCTCTCATAGAAAGTGTCGCCTTATCGTTTTTATCAGTTTCAGCTACTTTTCCACTCCAAAGAACATTGTCTATTAAAATGAAACCGCCAGACCGAACGTGATCTATTGTTAAGTTAAAATATGTTTGGTATGACGCTTTGTCCGCATCTATGAAGATAAGATCCCAAGTCTGATGGAGACTAGGGATAATTTCCCTTGCATCCCCAATTTTTAAATGGAGCTTGGAAGTGTAGGCTGATTGATTGAAATAGTGCTGAATTTTAGATGCGAGCTCTTCATTTCTCTCTATTGTAATCAGTTGACCATCATTCGTTAACCCTTCAGCCATGCAAAGTGCGGAGTATCCAGTGTAAGTACCTATCTCCAGAATATTTTTTGGTGCGATCATGTGGCTGATCATGGAAAGTACACGTCCTTGTAAATGCCCTGAGAGCATACGAGGTTTAAGCACGTTCAGATTTGTTTCTCGTGTTATTTGATGCAACAGGCTGCTATCATCCGAAGTATGCTGCTCTGAATAGGTGCTGATTGCTTCTGGTAAAAAGTCCATGATCGTTATAAAAATAAAGCGAGTTGAAAATTAATTAAACAACGCATTAAATCAGTTATTATTCGGTCCCATGATAAGTCAAAGAACACATTTTTTCCCAGTCGAGGGCCTCATTGGCAAGAATTGCTAACTCCTCGGCGCTGATCTCGTCAATGGTATCAAACAATTTATTGATATCGGGCACTTTATCTAAATCGAGCATACTTTTAGCCATCATTAACATCACGGCATTGTTGTTTTCTTCACTCATTGCCATTTGCCCCTTGAGCTGTTGCTTTGCCTTGTGAAGTTGAATTTGACCTAGCGGCTTTTTCTTTAAAATTTCAATTTCTTTCTTGATCAGTGAAATGCTTTTCTTTAAGTTCTTAGGATCTGTGGCAAAGTAGATCGCAAAGACGCCAGTATCTATATACGAACTGAAATTTGCATCTACACCATATACATACCCGTGTTTCTCTCTAAGAGAAAGGTTTAGGCGGGAATTCATTCCTGGACCACCAAGGATATTGGTGAGTAGGAAAAAAGGGATCCTCTGTTTACTATGAATATTAAAGGACTCGGTTCCAATAGCCATATGGCTTTGTGAGATGCTTTTATTGATCTCCTTAGATGTTGCGCTGTATGATTCGAATAAAATCCTTGGCGTAGTATGTATTTTATGTGGAACTGGGGCGATGTGCTTTTCGACCAATCGCATTAATTTCTTAAGCGAAAAATTCCCAACGCTTGAGATAATGATTTTCTCTGTATTGATATTTCTTTCTAAGAAATTTATAAAATCCGACTGTTGAAAACCATTGACTGTTGCTTTATTGCCAAGAATGTTTTTCCCAAGTTGATGATCATCAAACAAGATTTCATCGAATTCGTCCTGAATGGCATCTTCCGGTGTGTCTTGATACATCGACATTTCTTCCAGGATGACCATGCGTTCTTTGTCGATTTGAGGGCTTGGAAATGTTGAATTGAACGTGATATCAGCCAACAACTCCACTGCCTTGTCTAGGTGCAAATCAAGTACGGAAGCATAAAAACAAATTTTCTCTTTGGTGGTGTATGCATTGAGCTCACCTCCAAGTGATTCTAATCGATCAATGATATGATAAGCTTTTCGCTTTTTAGTGCCTTTAAAGGCCATATGCTCCCAGAAATGGGCTAAGCCTTGCTCATTTTCTAATTCATCTCTACTACCAATGTCCAACATGATCCCAACATGGGCTATTTTCGTGTTGGTCATTTCTTTATGCATTACCCTTATGCCATTTGGTAAAGTAATCAACTCATATTCTGCCATAAGGGCGCAAATTTACTATTTTTGAAGCTCTCAAATGGCAAATAAGAAAATACTGATTATTCAAACTTCATTTATCGGTGATGTTGTGCTTGCAACATCTCTAATTGCGAAGATCAATCAATTTTTCCCACAGTCAACCATAGATTTTTTGCTAAAAAAGGGGAACGAGGAATTGCTCAATGACGACCCTAAAGTGAGTAGAGTGTTAATCTTCGATAAATCCAAATCTCGAATTTTTGAATTATTTAAATTAATTCGCATCGTCAGGAAGTCGCGCTATGATGTAGTGGTAAATGTTCATCGTTTTCTGTCATCAGGAATCGTCACAGCATTGTCGAATGCAAAAGAAACAGTAGGCTTTGATAAAAACCCATTGAGTTTTTTATTCACCAAAAAGCTCACGCATAGCATTGGAGATGGAAAACATGAAATAGAACGAAACCAACAATTGATTGCTCATCTGACAGATAATGATGCAGCTAAGCCTTACCTACACTTAAATGAAAAGGTCAGCCGAAAAGTAGAGGAATATAAATCTGTGGAATATATCACCATTTCCCCTTCTTCTGTTTGGTATACGAAGCAGTTACCCAAGCAACAGTGGATATCATTTTTGAATAAGTCTGGTTTTAAGGGAGTCATCTATTTTCTTGGTGCTAGATCAGATTTTGCGACATGCGAATTCATACGAAAATGCTTGAACAATAATCTTAAAGCAGTGAATATGTGTGGAGAACTTTCCATGTTAGAATCCGCTTCTTTGATGGAATCCGCCCTTATGAATTATATGAATGATTCTGCTCCTTTACATTTTTCTTCTGCGGTAAACGCCCCAACGACAGCCGTTTTTTGTTCGACCATTCCGGCTTTCGGTTTTGGCCCTTTAGCAAAAAACAGCAGGGTTATCGAAGTAAAGAAAACGTTGAATTGCCGACCTTGTGGGATTCATGGACACCAGTCCTGCCCAGAAAGCAACTTTAGCTGTGCGAGGGAAATTGACGTTCAAGATTTGCTCGACGCATTGCCGTCGAATAGCTGAGCTAATTTTTTTGTAAAAAAAAGCTTTTCTGATTCACTTTTGGTTAAGCTAATCGCTGTGCTCAAATGGACTTGTGCTAAGTTCAAATTATCTAAATCGATTTCCAATTCGCTTAGAACCGCATGATAAAGGGGTGTTTTTTTGTAATTATACAACTTGGCTAAACTGTTCAAATGGCTTTTAGCTATGGTCGCGCCTGCTGATTTTTGTAGAGCGATGACATGATTGAGGCCAACCATCGCATTGGGTTTCATGTTGTATAGTCGTTGATATAATGCACAAATTGATGACCAACTGGTATCCTTATACGTGCGGCTATTTGTATGGATGGAAATAATGGCTGCTTGTAAGAAATACTCGTTGATTTGGTCATGGCTAATGGTGTTAAGGTAAAAATTACCCTCTTCGATTAAGCGTCGGTCCCATTTACTTCTGTTTTGAAATTCCAATGAAATAGGCACTCCATTTGCGTCGATTCTAGTGATTAGTCTGGCAGTATGAAAACACATTAAAGACATTAACGATCGTGTATAAGCACTATTTGTTTTTTCAAGTTCAAGTAAAATCCGATTTAACCTCAAAGCCTCCTGGCATAGTTCTTTTCGTATTAACTGCTCATGGGTAGCACTCTTATATCCTTCATTGAACAATAAATAGATGACTTTTAGCACGACATTGATACGACTCGAAATGACCTTCACATCACGGATTTTAAGGTCAATTTCTTCCTCTTTGAATTTTTTCTTAGCTCTTGTATAAGCTTTGGCGATAGCTTCTTCACTTTTAAGCAGCGCGCTAGAAATTTCCTTAATGGAAAGGCCGCATAGAATTTTTAAGGTAAGGATGACTTGTTGCTCTTCAGATAATGTCGGATTACAACAAGCGAACATCATTTTGACTAAATCGTCTTTTAGCAGGTCATCGTTAAACTCAATAACATCATCTTGGGTATCAGGCAATGATTCTGGGAACGCCAATTTTTTATTTCGTCTCAGTTGGTCTAGCAGCTTGTTTTGCGCGACGCGGACGATCCATCCTGTTGTGTTTTTTGGTATTCCATCATATGGCCAAACTTGCATAGCTTTTATCAAAGCCTCCTGCACGGCATCTTCAGCTAATTCTAGGTTGTTGTGGCCATATTTAGCGGAAAGATGGGCGACTGCCTTGGCAAACTCATTTCGGAATAAATGTTCTTCGGGAATTTGAATATTGTTTGTATTCACATCTCTAAAATAGAAAAAGCCCGATAAATACCGAGCTCCTTTTTTAAAATGTTGTGAAACAGCATGGCTAGTTCTCGCCAACCACCTCTCTAACTTCAACAAATCCATTGAAGTCGAATATTGGGCAGGCTTTTGACATATCTACTGCCATTTCCAGATCACTTGCTTCTACAATTACATATCCACCAACAATTTCTTTTCCTTCGGCAAAAGGTCCATCAGTGATGAGTGCGCCAGAATTCTTCACAATCTTGCCCCCGCCATGTAGCGGAGCGCCAGCAACAGGATCATCATTTTGACTGATGACCTTCATCCATTCTGTCCACTTCATCATGTGGGCTTGCATTTCCTCTGGTGATAAATTTGTATATCCTTCGTCTCCACCTCTGAATAAATACATGTATTGTTTCATAGTTCTAAAAAATT
>JBLIIJ010000159.1:0-6302 GCA_047635055.1 Cyclobacteriaceae bacterium
TGGTCTATGACCTTTCAAAGAATGCGACCTAAAGCATTCGAAAACTTAACAGGCTTTCGATTCTTATCAGAGTTTTCGAATATGACTGAAATAAAAGACCATCACCATCCTGCAATTATATTCTTAAAACAATTCTATGATAAGAATCATCCCCTACCCAACTTACCTAGCTCCCATTAGTCACAAACCCCTGAGGTCAAAAATAGCAAGTGATCTGTTGATCAAAACAGCAATGAGTGGGTATTAAGTCTACTTAAAAGCCAAGAAGAAGGATTGAAACGGCTCGTAAAAAGGCTACTGAGTGTTGACGCGTTATTGTGCTTGGCAAAAAGCAGTTGCTTCCAAATACTCCTATAGGCTTGGAGCAACGCTTGTTTGAGGGACTTTTGAGATTCTTACATGTTGCCGACAGTAGATTTTATTTTCTATATTAAGACATCAAATAAATGCCCTGTTTTTTTGGCTAATATCCCTCAAAACAAATTTTATCTCTTCTTAAAATGCGTAATACAGACTTATTGGATCTTTTAACCATTATGCGCCATTTAGGAAATAGCTTTCTGATGTGCCGATGTAGCTATGATCTGCCAAATACTGTACTACGGCTCAATAGGTAAAGAGTGGAAGGCGGAATATTACACCTCTGTAGAAATTTGAGCAGCGGCGCGCTTTCATTAATAATTCTTTTAGCGCTATTCCTAAGTGACCTGCGGAGCACTTTAAAGAGCGGGATTCATTCTATAATTTCGTAGATAATACTTAGTTTTCGCAAAGCTCTATAAGCAGAACTAGCATTTTTATCCTCTATCTCAATATCTACTGCGTCACCTTCCAAGAGTATATCTGTCAGTTGATTTGGCGAAGACCCATCCAGATTAGAGGAGATCTCGCTTATACATTTGGCTATCGCTCTTCTATCTGGCCTTTGAGCGTCACAAGACACTAAGTTTAATTTCATAATTACATTTTTATCAGCGTAAGATACCCCTGTTGTTTTAAGCATCCATACATATCTTAAAACTGGCAATACAGCTTCATTAGGAGCCTATTTTTACTTTAAGCAAAACCTTCCTTTAGGTGTAGTTTCTCGCACTAGGATAGCCCTCAGCTTTTACTCGATTGCTTGTGTAAGAAATAGAAAACCTTGCGGATATAAGAGAATTTCCGCTTACCTAATAGAAGAAATTTTTCTTTTAGTGAAAATATTCCCTGTGCATCTCCAATTAATTCAAGCGCCCCTCCTTATTCATAAGCTTCATCGCAATGGAGAAAGTATCTTTTGAGATCTCTAGTTTGGGTTTTTTATAAGAGCAAATCAATGGCGTGCGTTTTATGCCAGAATGTGTCGCTAGGAACTGATCACATTGCGCAACAACAGTCGCCAGGGGATTGTCTTGATCATCTTCGAAGATTTGACCAAAGGTTTTTTTATATACATCATAATGGTACCAGTGATTCGCCAAAATATTCAAGGACTCAAAATAGCTAGATAAACAAGCTTTTTCTCCAATGATGGTTTTCACCTTTTGCAAGTCAATATCATGTGTATCACCATTGGCATAAAGCGCCCACATTTTGAGTATCGCTTCTGTTTGCTCCTCTTTTGCAGCGTAAAATAAGTCTGATCGGAATTTGGTAGACACGATCAAGACGCGTCCCGCGGTTACGGTTCTTATCACCGCTTTAAAATCCGAAATACAATCCGGTTTTAAATAGAGATGTTCGGCCTGATCGCCAACAATCGTAATCAAGTGCATCATACTAATGGGGCTTAGTACTATAAAAATATGAAGTGCTCCAAGAGCACATTGTATACCATTTTTGAGGGTAAAAGAATGCCATACCCGTTTTACAAGATATGACATTTTATTGGATTATTACAAATCGAATCTATCGAGATTCATCACTTTGCTCCATGCGGAAACAAAATCAAGGACAAAGTCCTGAGCAGAATCAGCGCAAGCATAGACTTCAGCCAAAGCTCTCAACTCAGAATTAGAGCCAAAAATTAAGTCTACTCTCGTACCTGTCCATCTTACCTCTCCGGTCAATCGATCCCGGCCCTCAAATAAGTCCTGCGCCTCAGAGACCGCTTTCCATGTCGTGCTCATGTCTAGCAAGTTCACGAAGAAATCATTCGATAATATCCCAGGATTTTTAGTGAAAACCCCATGTTGAGCTCCTGCCGTATTAGCATCCAAGACTCTCAATCCTCCCACGAGTGCTGTCATTTCAGGTGCTGTCAATGTGAGCAACTGCGCCTTATCTAGCAACAATTCTTCAGCCGTCACCTTATACTTCGCCTTGCTATAATTACGAAAACCATCAGTCGCAGGCTCCAAAACAGCAAATGAATCTACATCTGTCTGATCCTCTGTTGCATCTGCTCTTCCCGGAGTAAATGGTACGACGACCTCATGTCCACCCTCTTTGGCCGCTTGCTCAACAGCCGCACATCCGCCGAGTACAATCAAGTCGGCAATAGACACTTTAGTATTGTCAGATTTTGATTCGTTGAATTCCTTTTGAATGCTTTCATAAGCGCTCAAAACACCTGTTAGGTGCGCTGGATTATTGGCCTCCCAGTATTTTTGTGGGGAGAACCTGAGACGACCACCATTTGCTCCGCCCCTCTTATCAGACCCACGAAAAGTAGAAGCTGAAGCCCAAGCGGTTCCCACCAATTGATTTGCCGCAATACCTGATGCTAGAATTTTGACTTTTAAGCCTGCTATATCTTCATTCTTGATCAATGCATGATCGACTACTGGAATTGGATCTTGCCATATGAGCGCCTCTTTTGGCACTTCTGGCCCAACATAAAGAGAAGAAGGCCCCATGTCACGATGGGTCAACTTAAACCAAGCACGCGCAAAAGCATCAGCAAATTGGTCAGGGTTCTCATAATATCTTTGCGAGATCTCCGCATACACTGGATCCATTTTAAGCGCCATATCCGCAGTTGTCATCAATAAGTCTTCCATTTTAGAAGCATCATGTGCTGAAGGTACTTTTTTAGGATTTGAAGAATCTTTAGGTCTCCATTGATTTGCGCCAGCAGGACTTTTGGTCAATTCCCAATCGTAACCTAAAAGCACCTCAAAATATTCATTGTCCCACTGCGTAGGGTTTGGCGTCCAAGCGCCTTCAATACCACTGGTTATCGTGTCATTTCCCTTTCCACTTCCAAAGCTATTTTTCCAACCCAAGTTTTGCGATTCAATAGGAGCTCCGGCAGGTTCTGCGCCTACATACTTTTCAGGATCCGCTGCACCGTGCGCTTTCCCAAACGTATGACCACCAGCGACCAATGCGACGGTCTCTTCATCATTCATCGCCATTCTACCAAAAGTATCTCTGATATCAAAAGCAGATTTCAATGGATCAGGGTTGCCATTTGGCCCCTCCGGATTGACATATATCAACCCCATTTGCACAGCTGCAAGAGGATTTTCCAATTCCCTGTCTCCCGAATATCTTTTATCTCCTAGCCATTCAGTCTCCGCTCCCCAATAAATATCTTCTTCTACTTCCCAAATATCCTCACGGCCACCGGCAAACCCGAAAGTCTTGAAACCCATAGACTCCAAAGCCACATTTCCTGCAAGAATCATTAAATCTGCCCATGAAATTTTCTTACCATATTTCTGTTTGATTGGCCAAAGCAATAACCTGGCTTTATCAAGATTTCCATTGTCTGGCCAGCTATTCAATGGGGCAAATCGCTGATTTCCAGTGCCACTTCCTCCACGTCCATCAGACGTTCGGTAAGTACCCGCGCTATGCCAAGCCATTCTGATCATTAGTCCACCATAGTGGCCATAATCCGCCGGCCACCAGTCTTGAGATGCGGTCATTAAGTCTTCAAGATCTTTTTTAACCGCGACATAATCTAAGGATTTAAAAGCCTCGACATAATCAAAATCCTTGCCCATGGGGTTGGACAAATTGGAATGCTGACGTAGCACATTAAGCTTCAATTGGTTGGGCCACCAATCACGGTTAGACATTCCCCCGCCAGCAGATTTTTTGGTTGTACCGTGCATGACTGGGCACTTGGAAATATCGTTCATGTTGTAGGCGCCACTATGGGGTAGTTTGTTGTCCTCCATTATTTTATTGGGTTATGTTTTAAAAAATCATTTTAAACTTTTCCCAATCTGATCAAAATATTCTTATTAGTCAAATAAATAATTTTTATACTTGTATAACTTTTACTGATATGACACTCCAGCAACTCGAATACATTATTGCGCTTGATGAACACAGACACTATGTGACCGCCGCTGAGCATTGTTTCGTTTCACAACCCAATCTGACCATGCAAGTAAAAAAGCTGGAAGAGGAAATTGGCGTAAGAATATTTAATCGTGATAAAAAGCCACTGCAGCCTACAGAAATAGGCAAAGAAATAATTCTGCGCGCCCGACAGATTCTTCGCGAAGCAAGGCAGCTCAAAGATTTTGTCAACCATGAAAAAGAGTCGATGGAAGGCGAGTTTGTGATTGGTATTATTCCAACATTGGCACCTTATTTACTGCCCAAATTTTTACCTCTTTTCTTGAAAGAAAACCCCAACGTACATTTAAAAATTCAAGAATTACAGACTAGCCAAATCATCTCTCAACTCGAAAATGGCATCATTGATATTGGTTTTTTAGTTACCCCATTAAAGGAGCCTTCGATAAAGGAAATTCCTGTATTCTACGAACCATTCCTTCTTTACTTACCAAAAAACCATCATTTCCTGGATAAAGAACTATTGCTCGCCGAAGAGCTGGACCCTAGCGAAGTAATGATTCTCGATGAAGGACATTGTTTCCGAGAACAGGCACTGTCTCTTTGCAAAAACGCCAATGATGCCTCGAGAATCGGTTTTGATTACAAAAGTGGTTCCATAGAAGCATTAAAAAACCTAGTGAAAAATGGTGTTGGCTACACGTTGGTTCCGGAATTATCTGTCATAGATGAATTAGACAGTGGACATGTCAAACGCTTTTCCTATCCAGAACCAGTGCGCGAAGTGAGCATCGTCGTTCACAATAGTTATATCAAGCAATCCATGATTCTAAGACTAAAGTCAACCATAGAGCAAGTGGTGCCCGAACGCTTGTTGACCAAACAGGATGTGGTTGATTTTCAATGGAATTAACAAAGTTCAGCTTTGCGGCTTAATGGTGGTCTTAATCAAACTTGACAGTTTACGTTCGACATCCACTTTATAAACATTGAAAGCATCAAAACCATTGAAGCTATACCCTCCATTTTGTCCACCTAACTTGGATAATGCCAGTTCCAATAATTCCTTTGATTCTTCAAGCTTATCTTCTTCTTGCCTGATCAGCGCCAAATAGTAATAGCTATCGGCAAAATGCTCATTCATCTCGATCTGCATTTTAAATGACTCCACTGCATTGCTGAGCTGATCGTTTTTATAATAGAAAACACCAAGCATATGACAAGCATAAGGCCCAATTGGAAATCCCTCAGACTTATATCCCGCCATACCCTCAGAAACCACTTGCGCAGCTTTTGCCGTTTGATTGGTTTGAACATACGCCATTCCGAGTAGCATCCTCATTTCTAAGTCTCCGCCGGGAGTCGTACGAGCAGGGCCATTCAAGGCAAAATAATAGTGCTCAAGATCCTTGATTGCCATTTCATAACTTCGGTGTGAAAAATACCAATAAGCACGATAGCATAAATAATTTTCAGGTTCGAGGGCAATCGCTTGATTCAGTAGCTCTACCCCTTGGCGGAGCAACCCCCGCTTGAAAAATGGCACTGACTTTTCATAGTAAGCATATGCATATGCAGGTCCCAATTTGATTGCCGCATCAAACAAAATTTGAGAATTCTTGCCTCCTTGTTTGTATTCAATGGCTCTATAGCTCAGCTCACAGGCCAAGCGTTCACCACTATTGGCTGGGTATAGCAAACAGTTTCCTTGGCCATTAACAAGATGATTTGCCGCGAGTAGCATGATAAATACGAGCGCGTATCTACTGAATAACATCCATCATCTTTCCATCAACAATCTTTAGATTTAAGAATTTAGCACAGTCGTGATTGGCATATCGTGGCATGTAATGACTCCACGCATCAAGTTCCTGAATAATGCTTAGTACATGTTTGGTAAGTGCCTTTGGACATTCTTTTCTTTGAAAATCCATGCCCAATATTTCAAGTCTAAATCGCCCCGGTTGGTCTTTGCAGTTGACAATAAACCGAACAACGATAAAGCCAGAGAAAGTCGAATATTCAGGTTGAGGGATAAATTAATTTTAACTACTTGCGCAATT
>JBLIIJ010000160.1:0-6142 GCA_047635055.1 Cyclobacteriaceae bacterium
ATTGGAATCGACTATTACTTATGATGTAAATTGGTCTGGAGGTTCTAATTTTAGTCAACACTATAGTCTATCGATTGAAGACAAGGTATCGAACAAAGGAGCTGGTATTACTTTTTATTATTTGGATTCGGAAAGAGCTTTAAACAACACAATAGTTCCCGGTAAATACTTAATCTCTGAAAATCGCTACTCTTTTCAAAATGGTATCGAATTTGATTACTATATCGATGAATCTCTTACCAGCATTTACACTGAAACAACCTTAGGTTATTTAGAAGTTACTGGGACAGAAGGTGATTCGTTTAAACTTCGGTTTTGCGGTTCGTTTGATCTTATCCTTGGTGGTGATAATCAAGCTTTCCCTGCCACACCCGTCACAGGTGAATATTGCTTAACAATGTACGATTGATGAAAAAATATTTCTTAATAGTCCTACTCCTATCAACATTCTCCTGCGACGACCCAGAAGTAATGGCTGTCCCTGATTATATGACAGCATTGTATTCCAGCAATGAGCGAGCCATGTCCAGAATATGATTATGTCACCATTGATTCTTATTTTCTTTTATCAAAGATTCTCCAGCAATCAAACTTCTGAAATTCGAATCTTTCTCTTTTTTATGTGGGTGTTATTCAATGAGTCTACAACATTTTTAACTTTTGACTGAGCAACTGCAACAAAAGCACAGTCCTGTTTTACTTCGATGATACCAATGTCATCTTTGGCTAAGCCAGCTTTCTTAATAAACGTCCCAGCAATATCTCCTTTGGAAACTTTATCTTTTCTTCCTGCGGAAACAAACAACGTACTCCACTTGGGATGTGCCGTATTGGTTACTTCCGCAAACGGGTAAACCTCTACATTCTCTAAGTACTGTGACAATCGACCTCCCGGAGTGGCCAAGATATAGGCCGTTCCATCGTTTTGCATACGAGCTGTCCGTCCATTTCTGTGGACAAATTCTTGTTCTCTCTGTGGCAAATCAAAATGAAGGATAAATTTCAACGCGGATACATCTATCCCTCTTGCTGCCAAATCTGTCGCTACTAATAATCTGTGAGTTCCATTTCTAAACTTTATCAAAGAGCGCTCTCGGTCTCTTTGCTCCATGCCTCCATGAAAAGGTCCAAAAGGAATACCGCTCCCACCAAGCCACTGCATGACTTCATCAAGTGTATCTTTTTGATTGCAAAAAAGTATCCCCGGCTGATCTCCAATTTTAGCGAGCAATTCTATCATTGCTTTAAACCTGTTTCTCTCAGAGGAAGTAAATTTTTCTATCCTTAACTTGGGCACACCATCACCAAGATAGTTGAGAATCAAAGGGTTGGTCATACCCACGAATGTTGGAATATTCACTTGCTGAGTAGCAGAAGTCAATATTTTCTTACCAAGTCCAGGCAAGGATGCTAAGATTTCTTTCATTTCTGGCTCAAAGCCAATTTCAAGTGACTTATCATATTCATCCAGTATCAGCGTATTGATGTTTCGCGACTTAAAACTTCCCCTGTTCATATGATCGGCAATTCGCCCGGGAGTACCAATAAGAATCGATGGCAGATGTTGTAAGTCTTCTTTGTCTTTGGCGCCAGCTCGGCCGCCGTATATAGCATTGACCTTATGGCCCGTACCAATATCGCGAAGCACCAGTTCTATCTGCAACGCCAGCTCTCTGGTAGGCACGATGATCAACACCTGTATTTCTTCAGAATCCTTATTCAGACCAGCCAATATAGGCAAGAGAAATGCCAGGGTTTTACCCGTCCCTGTTGGAGAAAGAATGACGACATCTCCGTCTCCATTTATCGCTTCCCTAGCTGCTTCCTGCATCGGATTTAGCGATGTAATCTGCAATTTATCGAGTATCTCTTGTTGATTTTTGATCATATGCTTTCTCTAATAAGGATGGCAAAGATCGCTTTCTTTTCTCAGTTCGGAATGATTTAATAGATGCGAAGACAACTTTTAATAGTTATCTGGTACAGTATTAAATACTTGGTATATCCCAACCATACTTCGCATCATAGGTCAAGTACTCTCCATGGATCATTAACGGACTTTTAATATTGTTCTGATACAGAGAGCCGGTACCTAGGCCTTGATGTATTGGATTTTCAAACTGCGAAGTAAATTGCGAAATAGCGTTTAAGCCAATATTAGATTCCAATGCTGAAGTCATCCACCACTTCATTTGCATCATATTGGCCAGTTCCATCCATTCTCTGGTTTCTTGAATGCCGCCGAGGAGCGTTGGTTTAAACACAAGAAATGCAGGCTTAGTATATTTCAGTAGTTCAAGCTTGGCAGACTTCCCTTTTACATTGATCAACTCTTCATCGAAGGCGACAGGTATCGGTGATTTTTCACATATCAACTGCATCGCTTCATGCTGCCCCGGCATGATCGGTTGTTCTATTGAGTGAATATCATATTGGCTCAATAGACTGAGTTTGCTTAACACTTCACTATTGGCAAAGCCTCCGTTTGCATCTAGTCGAATGATGACTTTGGGTGATTTTTTTCGCAGATATTCAATGATTTTCAACTCTTCATCAAAATCTATCGCTCCGACTTTTATCTTGATACATTTAAAACCTGCTGCGAGCTTTTCATCTATCTGTGATTGCATGAATGCTGGTTCGCCCATCCATATTAGCCCATTAATTTTGAGGTTTATTTTTTCCTCATAAAAGTCATTATAAAAGATTCGTTTCTTCCCACCATTCATTAGATCGAGCAAGGCCGTTTGTAAACCAAAAACTAAGGAAGGGAAATCCTGCCCAACCAATTGGTTGACGATCTGAAAAACTTGGTTCTCGTCTTTTGGCAGACCGAATGCTTTAATGTTTTTGGCCACCTTACCGAGCTTGTCTCCTACCTCCTCATAGCTATCTGGACTTAAGCCTTCCAAAGGAGCCGCCTCTCCAAAACCTTCCAAACTAGGACTTGAGTCATCAACTATTTTCAAAATCCAAATCTTATGATTTGTAAGTTTTCCGCGAGAAGTTCCCGCTTCAAACTTAAAATCCAACTGGTAGTTTTTATATTCGAGTTTCAACATGCTAATAGAATTATAATAATGGCAGAAGGTTTGAATTTAAACCAATTTTCCTACGATTTACCAAAGGATAGAATCGCAAAATATCCATTGAACGATCGTTCCTCTTCGAAATTGCTCTTTTATAACAAAGGAGCAATTTCCCATCATCAATACAAAACGCTGGACGAGTTAATTCCGGAGGGTTCATTAATGATGTTTAATGATACGAAAGTAATACCTGCGCGGATTATCGTATTCAAGCCAACAGGCGCTCGTATTGAGATTTTCCTACTTGAGCCCATCGCTCCTTCTGGCTCACACGAAGAAGTAATGAATGCAAAAGGTGTTTGTGAATGGCAATGCATGATTGGTAATGCGAAAAAATGGCCCATGCACACCACCATTGATCTTGAAATTGAAGGGATAGAAGTGAATGTTTATAGGGCTTCCGAAAACAAAGTACTCTTCAGGTGGGACGGAGATATTGTATTTTCTGAGTTGCTATTGAAGATTGGAAAAATCCCTTTGCCTCCCTACATAGATCGAGAAGCCACTGAAGAGGATATCCCGAGATATCAAACAGTGTACTCCAAAAACGAAGGAGCAGTGGCGGCTCCTACCGCAGGATTACATTTTACAGATGAGCTTCTTCATAAGCTCGACGAGAAAAATGTTGAAAGAGATTTTTTAACCTTACATATTTCTGCGGGCACTTTTCAGCCGATAAAAACAAGTGATGTAATGGCGCATCCAATGCATGAAGAAAAGGTATTGGTCTCAAAAAGAAATGTGGAGAATATTAGAGATGCCAAAAGCATCGTTGCTGTGGGGACGACAAGCATGCGCACCTTAGAAAGTTTGTATTGGTATGGCGCCTTACTTGCTAATAATCCAGAGGCTGATTTTTTCATTCCAAAACTCTTTCCTTATGATCACGAAGACATGACCTTACAAGAAAGTATGTCGGAAGTTATCGCCTACATGGAAAAGAAAAATATTACGATACTGCATGGCGCAACGGAAATTATGATATTTCCTAAATACAAATTCAGGGTATGTAATGGACTAGTGACCAACTTTCATATGTCTGAGTCCACCTTGATTATGCTCATCTCGGCTTTTATAGGAGAGGACTGGCGCAAAGTGTACAGCGAAGCGCTGAAGAATGATTACCGGTTTTTGAGTTACGGCGATGGTTCATTTTTGATACCTTCTTAAGTTCCTATAACAATGAATGAATTCGTCAATAATACTTGGGATTTTCTGGTTAAAAATTATGAGCGAATCCTGCAGATTTTCAATACCTCTTTGTTTGATCTTGGTAATAGTCATATCAGTCTTTCAACGATAATCTATTTCTTTTTCGCTTTCTTCTTATTGGTCTTCGTGGCGGGAAGAACCAAGCGATTGCTGGTCAATAATTTACTCGCAAAAGCCAATATTGAAGTAGGTGCTCGTGCCTCAATTGGCACAATCACGCGTTTGATTATCCTCACTATAGGGTCTATCATGATAGTCGAAAGTGCAGGCATTGATATGAGTGCGCTGAGTTTACTGGCCGGAGCTCTCGGAGTAGGTATTGGATTTGGTCTGCAAAACATCACCAATAACTTTATTTCCGGAATTATCATTCTTTTCGAAAAACCTATCAAAGTGGGCGATAGAATTGAGGTTGGTGATGTACAGGGAGATGTAATCAGCATCTCTTTCAGAGCAACACAAATTTTGACGAATGACAATATTTCAATCATCGTTCCAAATTCTGAATTCATCTCTTCAAAAGTGATCAACTGGAGTCATAACAATAGGAACATTCGTTTTCGCATTCCAGTTGGCGTAAGCTATAAAGAAGATCCTGAGCACATCAAAGAAATTCTTTTGGGTGTGGCTGATAAAAATGAACATGTTTTGAAAAACCCTATTCCAGCGGTATTATTTGATGAATATGGCGACAGCTCACTCAATTTCTATTTGGCTGTGTGGACATCAACACATACGGATAAACCCAGAATACTGAAAAGTGAATTGTATTTCGAAATTTTTCGAAGATTCAAAGAAGAAAACGTAGAAATACCATTCCCACAAAGAGATGTACATGTATATCAAGAAACTCCCAAACGCTAATTTAAGAGGTGACTCAGGACTAGACTCGTAATATTTCTTTGATAATAAGACTCGGCAGCCGCTCTTTGCTGATACCAGTGGACATAGCTCAAGCCAAGTTTGAATTTCTCCATCATTTGCCAATCAAGGCCTAAGGAAAGGCGATTTTGATCGAATGTATTGGTGGTCACATTTTCCCCAAAATGTATCATTACTTCGTCATACAAGATAGCGTCCAATTTATCCGTGATCGCATACTTTAAGCTCGCTTTTTGCCTAAACCTTAACTCCATATTATGCCCAGCGAGGCGGCCATCAGCGTTAGAGTTACGCCGAAATCGCTGCTCCACTTGGTATCTCAACCCAAAAGTTAATTTTTCGCCAAGCTTTTGGGTTAATGATATAGATTGAAAGGGACGATGCTCTGGTC
Organism: Cyclobacteriaceae bacterium; assembly: GCA_047635055.1. Taxonomy (GTDB): domain Bacteria; phylum Bacteroidota; class Bacteroidia; order Cytophagales; family Cyclobacteriaceae; genus JAVJRN01. Next base: position 5,575 of record JBLIIJ010000160.1, read on the forward strand.
TTGTAAACCAGACTTCTCCCGCTGGATCTTGTGGCAAAGTCAGAATAAAATAAAGATATCCAACTCCAAACGTCCAGTTATTCTTAAGTTTCCTTTTAGCAGAAATAGCGTTTAGAAAATGGTTAGATCGAAAATCTTTAATGAAGTTTCGATCTTCGATATAATAATTCAATGACCATTTCTCATTGACTTGATAATCTACCGAGTACTTTAACCATAACAACTCCTGTCTTTCAACAGTCTTTTGTGAAAAGGCTGATAGAGAAGTAAAGATTAAAATGGCGTTAAAGAATAGTCCTTTCATAGGACGCAAATAAATTGAAAAGACTTTGAAGTAAAAAATATCATCTTTTGAAGTAAGATCATAAAAAAAGGCTTCCCTTAAAAAGAGAAGCCTTGTCTAACACCCAAATTCTATAATTCAAATATAGTTTCAACCCGACATATCACCATAAGCATTTAGACGAACACGCCATAATTTTCGGTGAATGAGTCCTTTCCCCTTATTTACTTTTTGAATCACCAATATTCCAAGCAAGACCAATTCCCAAGACACTTTTAAACTGAA
>JBLIIJ010000161.1:0-6134 GCA_047635055.1 Cyclobacteriaceae bacterium
AAACCAGTCAAAAAGGTAACTCTTAGATATGGCCAAAAACATGGAGCTGGTAATCAATGAATCATTTCCTGAATCTCAGATTTTTACCGACAGATTTCATGTGGTTAAACTAGCGATGAATGCTGTTCAACACGTAAGCATTAAGCAAAGATGAAAAGAGCTTGATAAGGAGAATGACGCAATCCATCAGGCAAAACAAGAAGACATCCCAGATCCCCCCTGTGCTGCTAAATGGAGATATTCCCAAATAACTATTGGCTAGAAGTAGGTATATCTTAGCAAAAAAAACAGTGGACGCAGAGTCAACTCACAAGGGCTGAAATTCTATTTCAGAAATATCCGATAAAAAAAAGCTTACAATCATGTTATCTCCTTTAGCGCAATATACGAGCACAATACAAAGGAAACATCTACGGTTAAGTTTGAGCATTTGACACAAAAAAAATAGAACAACACCACATCAAAGAATTGAACACTGTGGTAAACACAATCCAATACAACCTAGAGAACAGGATTACATTTTTTTTCTGGGGAGTAGATTGGTTATGCAAAAAGTTTTTGTAGCCTGAACAAGAAGAGAATATTGCTATTTACTTGCCTTAGGATATTTACAATTTTTATTGGAATTTGGATTTTGCAGATACGAGCAAAGAAAAGATTAATAATGACCTATCGCTTGAAACTGAGACATTAATATTGAATTGGGAAAATGTTTACGTATGTAGTTTTATTAATACTATGTTTTTTAGTAAAACTCCAAGGTCCTTGGAAGTAGTACATCAGCATGCGGTGAGGGTTTTCCCTAATCCAACGACCTCATTTTTAAATATTGATGCGCCGATTAGTATGGATCAAATTAAGGTATTCGATTTATTAAGAAAAATTGTTTTAAAGCAATTTTTGGTTGGAGGAGCTATTTCAAATTATCGTTTATTTTTAGGCGACCTCAATCAAGGTGTTTACATGATACAGATAGAAGGGTGTAATATGATATTCAATGAAATGGTAATCAAAAATTAATGGAAAAGCCTATTTAAAGCCGGTATTAAGATCTTCCACGGCCATCGATGTGTTTCATATAAGAAAAAGCTGCAAATAATTTTGACTTCATATTTGAATATACTTTTTACTGTTGTCAACATTTTATACCGAACATATAAAGCTTATTCTAAGCCTTTAGTCTTAAGTTCCTTTTTGCATTTTTTCCAAAATGAAAAGAAAGAGGAATAATAGCCTTTGACTTCAAACATCCAATCCCTCTGGTCCTCTTCCCCTTGATATCTATTCAAAGGATGTTGCTTATAAATAAAATTGCCGAGTCCGTATGTCTTTTCTAGATCTTCAAATTCACTGAATAGAATATGAATGTCTGGTATATTTTGAGCGAGCGCTATCGCAAAGTCAATATTTTTTTCAGAAACAGGATAATCGTGAAATACGGAGGGTTCAAGCAATAGGATTCTATTGGCTTTTAGGTCAGCCTTCCATAATGGATCTATATTGTAGTAATTGTAGATGAGCGTTGGTAGGCTAGGGTCAAGAGCAGTTTCCGAACTGTTGAGGAGAATAGTTTGCTTCGTATTCGGAAGCAGTGTTTCATTTAGTTTCTTAGGAATGTCCATGGTCATCAAGTGCTCATAACTATTATCGAGAAACGTATGAGATTGATTTGTATGGCAATACCTATTGATGTTTTCCTGATTAGCGATATACTTCTTGTTGCTATTTGCCCCAGCGACCCATTGCCAACTTAATGCGTTGCTAGCCCAGTCTCCATCTTTGAGATGATAATACATCCACTGTGCAGGCACTTTCCAATGTGATTTGCCATTATTGCAGGCTAATGCTGCGATGTACATCCTTAGATGGTTATGTAAGTAGCCTGAATCATAGAATTCTTTTATTGCCCTATCTATCGCTTCGATTCCTGTCTCGCCATGCACAATATTTTTTGGCATCTCGAAGTTGGTTACATCCGTTTGCGGGTGTTTAAGGTCACTATTGATGAGCTCCTTTTTCACATTCCAAATTTGTTGCCAATAGTCCCTCCAAGCCAATTCTTGTAGGAATTTTTCCATTCTCGAAGGACTGTAACCTTTGCTGAGAAGTAATTCCATTATTTGACGCGTAGAGATAACGCCTCTGGCTATGTATGGAGAGAGATAGGAAACACTACCATCAATGTAATTCCTAGATCGAGCGTAGGCCTCTGGATCAATATTGTCTATACGTTCGAGTATTTGCGTTAGGATCGTAGGAAATGTCATCTTTTTGATATTTTATTCATACTTATTGATTGTTGCCTCGAACATTTGAATCTATCTATGCTGTTATCTCTTTTTTTGAGATGTTTGGTGCTGACTCCTTGATTCACCCGTGCGCGCCAACGCTTGAAACTGGTTGATTTGAGCTCCAGTCGCATCATGTCGATGACTGCTTTTTCTGTTAATCCAAACTGAAATTTGATGGCTTCAAAGGGTGTTCTATCTTCCCAAGCCATTTCAATTACCCTATTTACACTCTCTTCATCTAGATCAATTTTATTTGCCATTCTTTTTTAAGCGATAATTAAGCATATTGTTTGGATTGAAAACAGGGAGAATAGCTGAGACAGTCATAAAAATAAACCCTAGATTGGCGGTGCTCATGGAGTCATTTATTACTTTCGTCCTATGTTTCAATTTCTGAACCAATCACTGGTATGGCTTTTTGTATTGGTGATTGTTCCAATCATTATACACCTATTCAATTTTAAAAAGCGTAAGAAGGTTTTTTTTACGAATACGTGGTTTCTCAAGTCCGTTAGAAATAAGACCAAGTCTTATTCTAACCTTAAAAAGCTGATCGTCCTTTCTCTAAGGATACTATTTATTACATGGATAGTGATTGCTGTTTTAAATCCGGTTTTCAATGTCGATTCTGAAGATTCACCAAAAGCGGAAGTTACTTATTTGGATACTTCGCCAAGTATGAGTGTGTCAAATGACAATGGTGTTGAGCTTTTAATGATGGGTGCTGACTTTTTGAGAATGGATGATAACCAGCAACAATCCATGATAACGAATCAAAATATCTTCACAAGCCTTGATAATTTGAGCTTGGGGTTGGAAACGGATGGTAGGCCAAATAATTTCGAATTGGTGAATAGCCAGGTCACCGCTAAGTACGCTTCCAGTAAGTGGTTGTCGGACTTTCAAATGGGAAAAGTGAAAATTGAGGACATTATCACTGATACAACACATCAATATGAGTTAATAGTGATGCCACAAAATGTCGATTCGAATCTTTCCATTGACAGTGTATTTTTATCCAAACCTCTAGGTTATGGAACGAGTAATTCTTTAGAAATTGTAATAACCCACTCTGGTAACCAAGCCTTGCAAGATCAAATAATTACAGTAGAAAAGGACAATCGCCAACTGGCGACTATTCCCTTCTCCATTGGGGCCAATACGCAGGAAAACGTCATCTTAAAGATGAGTGAGAACGAATTAATATCGGGTAATTATAAACTGATATTAGATGACACTCCCATGAGTTTTGATAACGAATTTTACTTTAGAGTAGCTAATACTAAGCAATTGCGCGTGCTTATCATTCACTCGCAAGCACCAAATAAGAACCTGCTAGGGGCCTTAGGAAATAAAGAAATATTTGATCTCCGGGTTAAAAAGATAATAGATGTTTCGAATGAGGATATACAGAAATGTGACTTTGTGGTCATGGACCACATTCAGTCCTTTCCAGATTGGATTGTCGCGGAGCTAAATGTCTTTACAGGGGCTGTGCTTGTGATTCCTTCAGGGCTAGATATAGATAAAAATTCCTATCAGACCTTGCTTAACTCATCAATAACCATCAAAAGTGCGCTTGATAGATCTAAGCTGTCGTCTAAATCTTTATCCAATCCATTGTTTAAAGGGTTGTTTGATGATAATGAAAATTTCTCTTTGCCTTTGACAAGCGTCATAGTCACACCGGAAAGTAACAGGTATAATACGGTGTTTGCTTGTGATAATGGTGAACGCTATATCACGAGAGATGATAATTTTTTCCTTTTAGGCTCTGCCTTAAACCAGGAACAAACCAGCATAATGGATCATGCATTATTTGTCCCATTAATCTATTCGATAGCAATGGAAGGAATTAAAAATGTTGATTTATTTTATAAAATAGGGAGTAAACAAATCACCTTAAATCAGTTTGAAGGTGAACTAGGCTTATTTAGACTCAATGGCACGACGGAGGAGTATGTGTTGAACATGAATCAAGTCGGGAACGTGCTTTTATTCGAAATCCCTGAAGATGTAAGCCATCCGGGGTTTTATTTCTTGACTCACCAAAAAGATACGGTTGCTACGATAGCAATGAACCTTCCAACATCAGAGTCCATTGTAGATTTTTATGACGTTGAAGAATTAAAGATGCTTTTTTCAGAGAGAAAAAATGTGAAGGTTAGTTCGATCTCTGAAGCAATCAAGTTAAAAAACGAAGATATAATTAGAGGGGATCAAATACCCTTATGGAAGTATGCCTTAATTTTGTCTTTAATATTCTTATTGGCTGAAATCTGTGTTTTAAGATTTATGAAATAATGATAATATACCGAAGTATAGATTCATACGATACAAATAAACTGCCTGCATACCTAACAATGAATTATTGACTAGTCACTAATGAATTATCTTCTTAAAAATCTAGAAATATTAGACATCAATTCACCATACAATGGCGAGTTGGTTGATATTTTAATTGACAATGGAGTGATTATCGAGGTGGGTTCCATCGATAAACCTTCCGACAATACCATAGATTATCATGGATGCAAGTGCACACTAAGCTTGTTTGATACATGCTCTTTTTTAACCGATCCTGGTTTTGAGCATAAAGAAGATGCAAATAGTATTTCGGAAAGTGCCTTAGCAGGTGGGTTTACCGATATATGTCTTTTACCTAATACTTTTCCCATCGTGCAGTCAAGAGGAGATGTGAAGAACCTCCGAAATAATGGAGTGATTGTTCGGTTTCATTCCTTGGCAGCATTATCCGAAAATACAGAAGGAGAAAATTTAACAGAGATTTTAGATTTAGACGAAGCTGGGGCAATTGCATTTACAGACGGATTGAAACCTATCTGGAATTCCGAATTACTACTGAAAGCTTTACAGTATGTTTCTAAATTTGATGGTTTGGTTATTCAGCGGCCAAAGGATATAAACCTTAGTCGGCATATGCAAATGCATGAAGGGGACGTAAGTACCATCTTAGGTATGAAAGGCGCGCCAAGTTTGGCAGAAGAATTGATGATCAAGCGTGATATTGACATTTTGAAGTATGTAGGTGGGAGATTACACTTTAGCCAAATATCAAGTCGAGGAGCAGTAGAAATCATTCGTCAGGCCAAAAAAGAAGGTCTTAGAGTGACATGTGATGTCAATTTTCATCATCTTATTTTCACGCATGAAAGCCTTTTTGACTATGACACAAATTTCAAATTAGATCCTCCACTTAGGGAAGTTGAAGATAGAGAAGCGCTTATTGAAGGGCTAAAAGATGATACAATAGATGCGATTTGCTCAGGGCACGTCCCACAGGATGTTGAGAGTAAGCAATTGGAATTTGACTTAGCAGAATTTGGCGCTATTGGTTTGCAGGTAGTGACTGCAGCGCTAAGCACTTATGCTCTACAGCTAGAAAGTGACTTGATCTTTAGTAAGCTTTCTAATGGAGCGAAAAGTATTTTTAACATAAAGTCATCAACAATTGCTGTCGGGGAACAAGCCAATTTGAATATTTTTGATCCAAATATGGCTTGGATTTTTGATGACGATATTTGTTTATCGAAAAGTCACAATTCTCCATTTCTTAACAAAGAAATGGTAGGTAAAACTGTAGGTGTTTTTACCCAGTCAGAATTATACCAGTTTTGATGTGGGATATTTAAGATTTTCTATTGCCGTTTGTATATCAATTTTCAACCCTTGTTAAGACAATAAGCTATATATGCTCAAGATTTCTGCCTCTTATGGGATAGTATGCGGTTCATTTTTGTTGCTGCTTTTTTATGCCAGTTCCCTTTTAGGAATTGATCCATTCATTAACCTTGTTCATTTCTTTTTTGACTCTGTCCTAAT
>JBLIIJ010000162.1:0-6077 GCA_047635055.1 Cyclobacteriaceae bacterium
CAAAGTATCAGACTGGCATTAAAGCCGTGGTTTGCGTCATAGCTAACCTTCAATGTTCTTGGGTCGTGAGGACACGAACCATGGCGGAGGAGTCAAACAATGTGTTGCTGCATCAATAGAAAGAAGAGATAAAGAAGTTTGAGTTTCTGTCGCACATCACATTAATAGTAAGGGGAGAAGGTCGCGATCTACTCAAAAATAATTGATTGCGGTAGGAGATGAGGAAAGAATGAACAAGCCGCTAATTCGTAAGTAGAACAACTAACGACTATGTTTGCTGATTATGGTTTTGCTAAAGCTTGCTATTTGAATAACCCTGTTTAATCACTGCTTACATGAATAATATAACGAAAGCTTTATATACACTGTCTTTGCTTGTATCGATTATCTCATTGCTAGTGCTCGCTACCATTGGTTTCATGAAAGTGAAGGCCAATATGACCGGCGTAGAGAGCTCTATTAGTGATGGGTACTTCTATACCGCTCTAGTGCTCTGCATTGCCAGTGTTGGCGGCTTTTTACTGCTGAGAGGTTACAGCCTGCGTAATAAATGATAGCCTATGTCTATATGAAGTTCGAAGGCCGCGCCGCGCAGGCCGCGCAGGCTTATGGCTGATAGTGTTTGCTAGGCTCTTTATGACTGAGTAGAAGCTTCTATCTCTTCTAATTTATCTTTTGCATGTCTCAATAACCTGATCAATGTAAATGATTTAGCAATATCCCATTGCATAGCTGCTACAATGCTGTGCATCGCCAGCAAGGTTCGATTTATTTCTATCTGATTCACTGCCATTTCAGTGATTCTTTTTTTGGCGGACTTGTACCCTTGCTGATGGTAGATGCCAAGTATCTGAATAGCGTTTTCTTCAGGTGTAATACTCCGTTTTTTTGGTTGATATCCCAATTGTGCGATCATGGTTTCGGCCAGTCTCCAGGTGGACCAAGGATTTTGACCTGTAATAAGATTTTGGTCATGCACTACGTTTTCCAGATACATGGTACCTTCTGTGAAGTTGGCTCCACTTTCAACCAACTTATCTTCCAGAAGAAAAGGAAAAATGGTTTTGGCATCCGGGATTAGAAACAGCTCTTCTCTATTTGTAAAGCCACTAACAGACTTACCTTTTAACATCGGCTGACCATCCTCCAATCTGACATTCACCAGAGCGGCAGGTCCGTGGCAAACTGCACCTATGACCTTGCCCGACTGATAATAAGAACTGACAATGGATTGAATATGAGGGTTGTTGGGAAAATCGTACATCGCACCCTTTCCTCCTACAAAGTAAATGGCCGCATACAGCGAGGTGTCCACCTCGGCCATTGACAGTGTATTTCTTGTCTTTTGCTGAGCAACAGGGTCGTTGAGGAAAGCAAAGTCATAAACTCCCATGTCATCATCATCAATGATCACGGGTGGCTGTCCGCCTTTTGGACTTGCCACATCTACTTCAAAACCATTCGCAAGGAAGACATAATATGCGCGTGAGAGTTCTGTCAGTTCATAACCAGTACTTTTTCCGCTTGAGCCCATGGTACCAGTGCTGGTGACTACTGCCAAGATCCTACCCCGGTTGTCAATTTGATTTTTACTCAAGTAAGGGAGTGATTGGACGACCGATTTGCTGATATCATATTCAACATCTGGTTTTGGAATAAGGCTGATAAACCAATAACCAAATGTAAAAAGAGAGAGGGCTAATCCAAGTATAGTAAGTAATGACCATTTCAGTATTTTCTTCAATCTTGACATTTTGATTTCGTTTTTTATCAAATCAACGAGTAAAATGATCCGAATCCTTCCTAAATGATCATTTCGCAAGAGCAAAAGATCATTCTGTCAAGTGTCTCCGGTAGGCTTGGGGTGTTTTTTTTGTCTGTTTTTTGAAGGCATTGTTGAAGCTCGAAATACTATTGAATCCTGCTTCATATGCAATAGCGGCGATCGTATGATTTTTATTGTTTGGATTGTTGAGTAATTCAATGGCCTCCTGTACGCGATAATAGTTGACAAATGCATTGAAGTTCATCTGACTTTTTTGATTGATTACCATTGAAAGTACCTGTGTGCTAACTTTCAATGCTTCACTCAGAGATTTGAGTGTCAGCTCGGGATCTTTAAACTGCTTTTCAACTGCAATCAATGTGCTGACCCTGGAAAACAGGTTTTCCGTCTGTTCGTCAGAAACCCGGGTGGTTTTGTATTTCTCCTGATCAACATTCTGGAGATACCCTTTGGATATTACGATGAAACTGATCACATACGCGACAACAGAATAGAGTACAGGACCTACAACGTAGGGAATTAATTCATCAAATAAATTAAGTACATAGGCCACCCAAATAATAAGCAAGCCATAGAAAAGTAATGTAAGTAGTTTATATGTCTGATCAGATAAACCGGTCTTGCGCTGTTTGGAGATGTACCTTTTTGTTTTGATAAGGTAGACCAAGTAGTGGCTGTAATAGCTTAGGAAGAGTAGTAGAAACAATAGTTTCGGTAAGGTTTCCATGGCCTCATCAGTGATCCAAAAACCAAATAGGATCGCCAAAAAACAGGGTACAAAATGTAGCAGATGTCTCTTGCCCCAGCGGAAGGATCGGTCTGTGCTGGCCTTTCCGTAGAGATAAAAAAGCGGTCCAATTGCCATCATGGTGCCCAAGCCAATAAAAATGAATTTAGCGTCCAGATTTTCAAGAAATTCAAGAAAGACAGACTTGCCTACGCGGAAGGACAAAACAATGAGTAGAATACTTAGTAGGCGGTTAGCCAGCGTATTTTCTTTTTTTTTCGCCCACAGGAATATAGCTAGAAACAAGCCGTGGATTACACCAAGGCCACTGATAATTACGAGAAAAATTTGACTTGCTGGCATAGTATAGTAGATCTAGAGACAGAGATCAGGTTCTGATTACATCTTATACTGAAGATGTAAATATTGATTGAAAATCTAATAACGTAGCAATTATTGAGTCTAACAAGTCAGTAAACACACCTTATGTCGTTTATCTACCTTATAGTCAGATTTCTATTTTTTTTAACAAGTTGATATTCAGTTGTATAACCTGGCCGGTCGCATCGATAGTACACTCCCTACAAAAATGTTAAGATACCAGTTGGGGGTTTCATAAACAAGCCAGTAACTACAATCAGTTGCGTAAGGTGATCATCGCCTGTAGTATTGAAGCTAAGTACTGCGTGATGGAAAGGACGATGATTGACAGATGGGTCATAACGCTCAAACAAAAACTCAAAACTCCCTTCTAGTCATAGTATCTCCCTTTAGAAAACACAGATTCCATGCTGGAAGTCACAGCGCCCATGTTAGAAGTCGCAGATCCCGCATAAAAACGACAGATCCCTGGTGAAAATGGTTTTCTAGACATGGGATGTATGCTATGACCGCGTTTTTTCGTCAGTTGGTTTGTATTGTCCGTCAGTGCGGTGGCAAAATTAGGCTATTTTGGTTTTTCAGCGTTGGCTTTGTGTGTTGGTAAAAACCAAATGTGCCTAATGTGCGATTGGCTTTTTTGCATTACCTAGAACGTCCAGATATAGCATGTGCCTCTGGACCTTTAATTGTAGCAAACCTTTCGGTTTTGTATTTAACATCTAAACACTTAACAGAGGTATGTGCTATACCAGTCCTATCTAATATATAAAAACAGAAGCTCAATCAATATTGAGAAGTTAATTGCAAAGGGTACTCTATACATAGCTATATTAATTTTTGCTACCTGACCGTCAAGCAACTAATGTACAGCTATCGACTTTTAACTGTTTATTTTGATATCTCATTCAAGCAATTGTTTGCACAGTATACCAATAAAAATCATGCTACCAAAAATCGAAGGTTGTTAACCAAACATCGAATTACATCTCTTTTTTTTTTAGACTGTCGTAACATTTGCATGAATAAATACGACTAAAAACATGAAATTTATAAAACATTCCTTGCTCATTATTACAACTTTTTCAATACTAACGTCCTGTATCGAGTCAATGACCGACGACATTGAGGATTCTCTGATTGAGACCGCTGAAGGCATGAATACCATTGTTGTTTCTGATGGTTTTTCTTTTGAGAGCATATCCAACGTGAACCTTACAATCAAATTAGATCAGCTTATTTTAGATTATGATTTTCCTCGTAAAAGTGCCGAATATTCTCTTTTTCTTTTAAACGGTGAGGATTTGGAATTAAAATCTAAAGGTTTAATCTCAGTAGATAAACCATTAATTCAAAAAATGGAAGTTGCCAACCATGTTGATGGTTTAATACTTAGGACTAAGTTCAACGGAACTGTTAAATACCATGAATTAAGGATGGACCAGGATTATTCACGCACTTTGTCTATTTCGGAATTGAACGAACTCGAAACAGAATCAAACTCAGGTAGAATTCAGGGTAGTGGAGATGGCGCGCCAAGTATTCAAATTAAATATGACAAGTGGTATGAAGATGACAACTGGCATGTCAAAAGTTCAGAGGAAATAGATTTTATAGAGTTGGATGTAATGGGGACAAATCTTGTGATACTGCAGGATGATGTTGAATCTATTTATGGAGGTGAAATAAAGGAAAGCGGTAAGAAGTTCGAATGGGATGTCCAAGTTTTTGACGCTTATTATGCTATCGGAGCGGTACAAGGTATATGGGTTTATTCCGACGGTTACTCTGATAACAACGGATGTGATGCTGGGGTGAATTGTGGAATATATATTGCTAATCCTTACTATAATCCACCTTCTGACATAGATAACGATGGAACTCCTGATTTTGAAGATGTCGACCCTAATGATCCATCAATTTCTTATGTCGATTATCAACCTTCTGAAAATGGGAAATGGACCTTGGCTTTTGAAGATAGCTGGCCGCACAAAGCGGATTATGATTTTAATGATATGGTCATTTATTATAACTATGCTATCTATACGAACGCTGCAGGATATGTGACTAAGCTAGCTTATACGTTGGATGTTGCGGCAATTGGGGCCACGTCTGACAATGATTTTTCCTTAAGTTTTGATGATCCATCAGGGTCGGCTACACTGCAAGCGGATGCTAGTCTTGGACTTAATGTGGATCAACTCAATAACGGCAATAAGCGTGAGATCCGGTTTAACAATATCAGGAATGTGTACGCCGGAAATAACAACGGCATCATAAATACCTCCCCGAATAGAGCGAGTATGGGAAGAAAGACAATATCTGGTGAGGTGCTTCTTGCCGGAGAAGTACTTTTAGCTGAATTTACAATCGAAGGTTTTATCAGGGTAAATGGTGAAGCAGGAAGAGAAGTTCACCTTCCAGACCATGCGGGTTCGATTAGGGTCGATGCTACCTTATTCGGTACTGCAAAGGATGATACTGACGGATCATCTAAGTTTTACAGAACAGAAAACAATCTGCCTTGGGCGATCAGAGTTCCTAATGAATGGGCTACTCCAGTAGAGTTTGAAGACATTACAAATGCCTATTATAGATTTGAAACGTTCGCGACATCTGATCCAACATTAGACTGGTATTCGATTACTGTAGACAACTGCGATCTATCCAAGATTATATCTCACTAATTAATTTAAGGCTTGTTTAATTTTAAATATTAACCTTTATGCTCATCCTGTCCAATCTCATCTACACTAGATGTTCTAGGTGATAAATGGACATTGTTAATCATTAGAGAAATGTTCCTTAAGCATAAAAAGACCCTCAAGGAAATATCTGATTCGGATGAGAAAATTGCACCAAGTATTTTATCTAAACGATTAAAATTATTGGAATCATAAAGGTTAATATTTAAAATTAAATTTGCTGAAAACAAAAAGGAGAATATTTACTTTTTTAACACAAAAGGGAGTTCGTTTAACTCCAATAATTATTGAGTTTAGCTTGTGGGGCAAAGACAACAAGCGACAGTATAATAAAATAGATGATATATAAGGCTTGAATTGAGACAAGTCCTATATCATTCAATCAGTTCAAGGGAGTTATAATTCTATAGCGCTCAATTTCATTTAAGTCTTGCTTTCAAACGGAATACAACAAGTCAGTAAACACCAACAATGGTGTTTA
>JBLIIJ010000163.1:0-6047 GCA_047635055.1 Cyclobacteriaceae bacterium
ATAATTGAAGACCAAAAAAAGCCACTCGAAAAATGAATCTCCTCATTTAATCGTTCGGGCTTTGATCCCCTGCTTAAGATTAGTGAACTTTAAAATTCACAATACAATCATGAGATGAGTCGTCCAGAAAATAGTCAGGAGCCCGAACCTTCCAATAATCCAAAGCCCAATCGAACAAGGAGTGCGAAAGAGGAAGTGGCGACACGAAACCAAGAACAACCAAAAAAACAAAAAAAGAGCTTGTTGGGTAAATTCATAACGCTTTTTATGCTGCTGATTATCTTGGTTGGTGTATGGTTTGGCTACAAAATGCTCAACCCAAGTATAGCTGGTCCTCGAATTAATCCTCTCAACCTGGTTCCTGAAAACGCTCTTTTCATTCTAGAAACGGATGAACCTTATCGTGCTTGGTCCGAACTAAGCAAAACTGCGCTTTGGGATATTCTACAAAAAGACCAGGAATGGAAAGCATACGGCACGGCTTTGTCAGATATTGAAAATACCCTTTCCGGTTTTGACCAAGCATTGGATTTGCTTACCAATCGAACCGTTTATATCAGCGGACATCTTTACAAAAAGGGGCAGCTCGGTTATTTATATCTATTGGACCTTGGCGGCATGGCCGCTCTTGCGACTTGGCTATCACATAGTGAAAATGTGACCACACGTACCTTCCAGCAAAACACCATTTATGAAAAGTTTGACTCGGAAACAAAAGAGACCTTATACTTCACCATCGTAGACGATATGTTGGTTGCTTCTTATGTCCACGTGCTCGTGGAAGCTTCCATAAATGAAAAAGAACAAGCGACTTTATCGCGTTCTCTGGACTTTATAGACATTCGAAAAAAAGTAGCTGGGGAAGGCTTGATCAGAATGTATTTGAATTATGATATCTTCTATTCTTTTCTTGATCAGTCTTTAAGTAAAAATGATGTTGCGACCTTGCGCAAAGAGATTCCCTTTCTTTTTAGCGGTTTTTACTTTGATGTAGAAGATGATTTTATGTCATTGGAAGGGTCATCTAATTTCAATGACCAGCAATCGACCTATCTGTCCTTGTTTTCCAAGTCAGGCATTGGTAAAATGGATATTGCCCAAATAGCACCAGAAAACACGTCCATATTTTTAAGCTTTGGGTTTGAGTCTTTTGCGAAGTTTTATGAAAACCTGAGCGAACAGCTATCACTCGATCCTGCATTAGGCGAAGGTTATACCTCCTACACGGAAAAAACAGAAAAATTTCTTGACATTGATTTGAAATCCGATTTCGCCGATTGGATCGATGACGAAATAGCTATCATTCAAATAGAAACAGGAATGGCTTCTTCAAGTCTAGCGCTCGTTTTTAAGGGAAAAAATGCCTCTTTGGTAGAGGAGAAAATGAGTTTTCTCACTCAGCAGATTAAACGAAAGACTCCTGTAAGATTTCGAGCGGTTGATTACAAAGGTTACTCGATTAACTATATGTCTGTTAAAGGTTTTTTTAAACTGATGCTTGGCGTTTTATTTAATCGATTTGACAGGCCTTATTATACCATTATTAATGAGTTTGTCGTGTTTTCAAACGAACCGCAAGTATTGAGAAGAATCATCGATGGTTACCAAGCAGAAAAAACCATGTCGATTCTTCCTTCATTCAAAAAATTTCAAAATGAGCTTGGTGAAAAACACAGCGCTTTGCTCTACTTACAACTTGAGCTTCTTAAAAATAGTCATGATGGTCTCTTAGATGACGAAACTGTGAAGCTCATCCAATCTAAAAATAGTTTGCTCTCTCATTTTCCGCAGATCGGGTTTAAGATTTCGCCTTCAGGAGAGTTATTCAAAACCACCCTTTTGCTCTCCGTAAACAGCATCGACCCTGCCGAGCTTATAGCCAATAATTTTCCCAACTTAGATAAAGTCAATTATGATAGTATCTGGCAGCTCGACCCTGGTGAGCAAATAGAAATTGATAAAATAGAAATTTCTGATCTCGGAGCTAAAAAGCAGTCCGAGGAGTATGAGGAAGGAACTCCCAAATTTGAAGTGGAGCTAAAAGATGGCCTTCGTCATGGCGACTATTTCGAATATCATCCAACAGGAGAGCTCAAAATCAAAGGAAAATATAAGGCAGATCTAAAAGAAGGAACATGGAAGTTTTATGATGTTGACGGAAAACTAATTAAGAAAGACAGGTATAAGAAAGGAGATATCGTCAAGTGATTTATTCGTCTAGCAACATGGCGGCTAGCTAGATAGCGTATGATTCAGAATGTTTGAGGTCATAACCTACACATTTTGAAAATGTGTACCGTCCATAGCGTGATTATTATGGATTGAGTTACTTCAAGTAAATGGTCCTTTTAAAAGAAGTAAAACACAGGGATTATGCACAGACTGCCTATTAATTATTATTTCAGATCCGGTACCGTAATATGAAAAAAGGGCTGAAACTCGTTTTAAACAAGTTTCAGCCCTTTTATAAAAATCACTTCACAAAAAACACGATACTTTTTTTCTCACTAGACTCATTTTTCAAATAGTCAAACGATGTAACTTCGATTTTAACGACTCCCATTTGAGTGAGTAAAATCGGTTTAGAATATTTCGTTCTTAAGCCATCATTCAGTTCGTAGTAAATACTCTCTGTATCAATAATCTCATCAGACGCTGCAAGGTATAGTTTTGACCCTTTGGTATACACATTGATATCTTCAGGCTCATCATCTAAGTCAATTTTACCAATCGGATCCATACTCACTGTATAATTCAAAAGAGGACCCGTTTTATCAACAAAGAAGAAGAACTCATCTGATGCCGAATTATTTACTTGATCCGTTCCTGTGTAGCTCACCTTGTAGAACCCTTCCTCTTCGATTAAGAAAGGCTCGGAGTATAGCTTGACATCACTGCCATTAACAGAATATTTGATGTCTTTAAGACCACTGTCTAAATCCTTAGCTCCAAGTTTTATCAATGTCTTATTTGTTATAAAAGTTGTATCTCTGGTGTTATAAGTATTCCCGATAAAACTTGAAAATACAGTAGGCGGCTTCAAATCAAGAAAGTATTTTGACTTAGTTCTTTTTGAATTTTCGTTATAGATGTTTCCGACTTTGTCAATACCATAGGTTGTTAATATAAAATCTCCATGGGGCATATCTAAGATGATTGGATCAGAATATGTCTGTTGAGCACTCGTTCCCAGTTCGTAGAAAACTTTATCGACTCCCGCTTTATTATCTGTTGCTGATAACTTTATTTTTGAAGATGCTGAGACAAATGTTTTATCTCCGATTTTGAATTGATCTCCGTTAACTTCAGAAGCTACTTCTGGTGGTGTCTTATCGTAAAAAAAGGCAAACGTTTTTTTAGCCTCCTCATTTTTTACATTGTCAACAGCAAAATAAGTCATTGTATGCTCTCCTTCATTAAGAGATTCAAAGTTTACCTTATTGTAATACTTGTTAGAAGCGGCATCATCCAATTGATAATAAGTACCCTCCAATCCTGAAAGTTGATCTTCGGAAGTTATGCTCAATCGTGTCCTTATAGAAATTATATTACCCAAATAAGTACCTGGTATAGATACTGCATGTGATGATGTTGGTGATGTTATGTCGACAGTAAAAGCATAATCCTTTTCTTTCTCCACATTTCCTACATTATCAACCGCGTAAAAAGAAATTTCATGCGTTCCCTCAGCAGAAACATCTACTGGATTACTGTACTTCTTATAGGCTTGACTATCTAGGCTTGACCAAATGTTTTCGACTTGTGACATTTCGTCTCTTGACTTGGCAGATACGGATAGATTTTTACCATAAAAAACGGTTGATGACTTAGCTGTATATTTTGGCGCATTCTCAAAACTAACAGACGATCTTGGGGAAATCCCATCAGCGTAAATCTCATACAGCACTTCTTGTTTGGGCATTAAGTATTTCCCTTCTTTGTCCATGGCCCACTTAGACCTAATGTAGTTAATCCCTTCAGTATCGAGATACATCGGATCAGCATATTCGCTTTTATCATTGGTCAACTTTGTTGCTTTCGTGCCTTCAGGGTTAGAAGAAACGAATAAATATAATGGCATTTGCTTTTGCCAAAATATTTTTCCCTCACCGTCAACATATTCATGACTCTTATGAGAAGGTTTTTCTTGGGCAATGGTCTGGTAATAGCATAAAAGAGTAATTATGCAAATGAGGGTACTTGTTTTAGTCTTCATTATTTTGGTATAGGTTTTTTAAAATAGTGATTATAAGTTATTTGCGATTAAGTTCAAAACAGATCAATAGCTTCGTTTTTATTTATTCTATTTTAAAAAACTGCTAAACTCTCAGAGTATAATTTCTAGAGAGTAGGTCAACGAGTTAAGTTGGCACAAAGCGAATTGAAGGCGGGAATTCTAGGTCTTTTTATGTGTAACGACTTTCTCAAACGAGTGTAATTCTACGATTAAAGACTTACATGAATCTAATACGTGAGGTGTCCACATTCATAATTATATCGATGAATACAATCAATTCTTCGACTAATCTATACAATTTACTATTCTTTTTAGAATTAAACGGACTATTAACATGAGACAACAAAATGGCTATTGAAGGCAGAAATTTTACTTTTTCAAATAACCATGAGCTTAGGGTCTCTTCTGATGAAATATCCTTTGAAAATCATCTGAGAAATTCGTAGCACTAAGTTGCCTGGCGGAATTCGCTTTGGTGTCCTACCAATCGAAATGTATTATTATACAATAGGGTATAATTACAAAATCGAAATACTCACCGAGAAGGAGGAAATTATCTCAATTTCGACAAAAGTTTATTTTGGTATCGGTTCAAACAAGCGTATCAATATGTACAACGACATCATTGACAGTCTTTGGACGCTACATTTTGAAGATTTACTGAATGAGATCGACGATAAACACCTTAATGGGAGTGAAATCTCCATTGGCGATATTACCTTAAAGCAAGAGGGAGCAAACCTTCTTTCGGGTAAAAAAAAAATTCGTTTTGATGACTTCAAGATTGATAATCATTTGGACCATTTTAGCATCAATTCGAAAACCGATAGTAAGCTATTTACTAACATTTATTACTTGACGCTTTGGAATTCCTTTCATTTATTTACGCTCCTTGATCACCTCAGTAATAGCTCCTCCTCCGATTAAGTGTGTCGAACACCTTCAATCGGAGCTTTCCGGAGATGTTCATTGAGAACCTATCGGTTCTCTAATAGAGATGAATTGATAAAATAAGAAAAATCATAATTACGGAAACTTGTCCTTTCTTCCCTTCCTACAACCTACAAAACGAACCTTCAAACCACCATTTTGCGTCTCCTCGACAATTGACATTGTTTCGGAGTGATCCCAAATTGCTGCTGAAATGCCTTGATAAAATGCGAAGCGTTTTCATAGCCAATCATGAAAGCCAAGTCAGACACTTTCAATGTTGGTTGTTTTTCGAGCTCCCGTTTGGCTTTTTCTAAGCGCTTTGTCATCAACCAAGCCTTTGGAGCCATGACAAACTGTTGCTTAAAATCTCGATGAAAAGTAGAAATACTTCTTCCCGTAAGATGAGCATAAGCCTCTATGGACAGGTTATGAGCGTAGCTTTTTTCCATAAACGCTCTTATCCCATATTTTTTTCGGTTTTGAGCTCTATTAAGTCTTGATATAAATTCCTCCCCACGAGCGCTTTTAACAATCTGATTTAATAACTCAAGCAGCTTCCAGTTTGTCGCATTCTTTTCTGTCTTTCCAGTATAGCTCTTTAATAAGGCTTCTAAATATGACCGAATGCTCTCCGATTCCTGAAGTATTAGCGGCTGTGGTTCTTTTTTTTCCTCCGCAAAATCCACGTTCCCTAAAAAAAGCCGAGCCAGTTTCTCATCAAAGAAAAAAGCGAGAGCTTCGAATTTTTCGCCAGCCTTAATCAGCTCTGATACCACATATACACCTATTGGTAAAAAAACGATCTGTCCTTCATTTACGGTGCTTAAAGCATAATCCGTTTTGACAACCAAACTGCCCTTCCCCACATATATCAAAG
>JBLIIJ010000164.1:0-6044 GCA_047635055.1 Cyclobacteriaceae bacterium
GCGGGCAAAACACCAAAACTTACCAGATCGCTCAAAGAGTCCAATTGCGCGCCAAAAGCCCTGTTTTCCTTTGTTCTGCCAATCATTTTACTCGCCACTAATCCATCGATCCAGTCAAATACAACTGCCCACATACCACAAATAACTGCAAAGTAAATACTGCCCAATGCGGCAAAATAGATACCTACAAAAGCACTAAGCAAGGCACACAAGGTGAAAAAATTGGGTAAATCAAAAAGGAAACTCAACATGCTCGGTTGATGTGAAGACTTGTTTATCTTCATCGAGGAAGAGGAATTGTGATCACCTCCAACTTGTACGTTATGTTCACCTACCTCATTTTTAAGCACTTTCATAGGCAGATGTTTTTGTTGTCGTTTCTTGGAGTAACGGAAACAGTTTGACTGCTTCACTTAAGTCTCCAAGGGTGTCTATCTCGTACCAAGCTTTTCTATCAAAAAAAACGGCTTGTAGGGAGAGTTTTCCTTCATGAACTAATTCAGAAAAAACAGTTTCATAGTAACCTTTGACTTTATCGTCCTTTATATGATCGTTGAGACGTGTGGAGATGGTCTTCCATGATTCAATAGAAAAACTGTAAATATTGACGGTTTTAAACTTAATATCATCCTGCAAAGGCGTGGTATCTTTATTAAAGCCCATTACTTTTTGGTCTTCGTTGATGGTTACGGTTGTTCCGTTCATCCAATCTCTGATACCTGCAACGGCCATTCTATCAGGATACATCATTTCATTCAATAACGAAGGGTCAAACACTAAATCACTTTCGATGAGGACAAAAGGCTCTGTAATGACTTTTCTGGCCATCCAAAGAGAATATATATTGTTGGTTGTCTTATATACTGGGCTATGCACATATTCGATGCTCATATCATTATAAACAGTCCCAAGAAAATCTTCAATAGTAGCACTTAAATAGCCTGTGACAACCACGAGTCTTGTGAAACCTTGTATTCTTAAGTTCTCAACGAGCCGACTCAAAATTGATATTTCGCTTACCAGCGTCATACATTTGGGCGCGTCTTGAGTTAACGGTAGAAGCCTACTTCCTGTTCCGGCGGCCAATAATAAAGCGGTGGTTATTCGTGTTGGGGCATCAGTCTCTTTTAGAGCCATTGTAATCCTTCTGATTTAATATGAAAAGTAGCGGGCACGATATCCGCAAAGTGCGTAGATACTGCTAATAAGACGTTATTAGCAAGACTCGTAAGCTTATTCCAATGAAAGAAAATGAACTTGCTGATGCATTTGGCAATGCCTGCGATAGGCTAACAGCAAGATTGATAGTATTTAATTGTAAACAAATGAATTAATCTCGACGCGAAGATAGAAATTAAAAGCTCCCCATTGATTAGTCCACTTCCTTAGTTGTAGCCATGAGTGCGGGTTGTATCCTCTGCAAGCGCAAGGAGTAGAAGAAAAACTAAACGGTTTCCTTTAAAAATGGAATAAAGCCATAGAGAATCTCTCAATTAATTGCTCTTCCTAATGGGTAAGATCAAATAGCCCAACGGCTAGAAGGGGATGTCAATGTTAGATATGCTTTATGCTTAATTCTGTCTATAATCTTACTCCTTACTCCTTCCTCTTACTTCCTTTTATCTTAATTTAATCATTTATAAACAGAGAAGTCAGTGAAGTGTGTTTTGTAGAAGGGCTGGGTCATTTTAAGAGCAAGTGGTTTCTTTATTATGAAACGGCAGAGTCCAAAATTGCAGTAGTCATAAGCGATGAATAAATTGGATAATGTACACCGCATATATGATTGGTTTTTCTATTTATGGATTAGCTATATCTTTAATGTTCTATGCACAAATACATTAAACGAGTACTCTTTTCCATCATTGGCGCTTGTCTTTTGATGACATGCAATTTTAAAAAGGTACGTAAGCTCCATTTTCCGAAGACCAACCTAGCTGAGTCACCGTTGATACCCATGCCGTTGAAAATTGACGCAGCATTTGGTGGTTTTCCTCTTGATGAATTTACAGGAATTCAAACCTCTGGAAATGATGATTTTGAGCGTCTTGGTACTTTTCTTGTGGAAAAGATAAAGTTAAAAACAAGGCTAGCATTGAAGGTAAATCAACAAGAAAATGATCAAATCAAATCTTTCATTGGCATTAACCTCGTGGATGAATTGTTTTCTGAAAACCTTGAGGCTTATGAACTGGTCATAGGCAAGGATTCCATTACCATAAATGCCAATACGGCTGATGGGGCTTTTAGAGCTATCCAAACTTTGCGGCAGCTAGTTCCAGAAATGAGCAATGATACCTTGGCTGTAAACCGCATTTGGGTAATACCTACGGGGACTATTTTTGATGCTCCGCAATATGAATACCGCGCGACGATGTTGGATGTGGCGAGACATTTTTTTAATGTGGAAGAATTAAAAAAATATATTGATGTGCTCAGCTATTATAAGATCAACTTTTTGCACCTGCACTTGTCCGA
The DNA here is from genome assembly GCA_047635055.1 of Cyclobacteriaceae bacterium. Taxonomy (GTDB): domain Bacteria; phylum Bacteroidota; class Bacteroidia; order Cytophagales; family Cyclobacteriaceae; genus JAVJRN01. The sequence continues at coordinate 2,479 of JBLIIJ010000164.1, forward strand.
TGATCAAGGTTGGCGGATCGAAATTAAGTCATGGCCAAAACTAACCACAATAGGAGGGAGTACCGAAGTTGGCGGTGAGGCGGGAGGATTTTATACTCAAGAAGATTATGCTGAAATTGTCGCGTTTGCGGCTCAGCATTATATGACCATAATACCTGAGATAGACATGCCCGGACATACTAATGCCGCTTCTGTAGCTTATCCCCTTTTGAATGGGAATGGGAAAACTCCAAAATTATATACAGGCATGAGGGTTGGGTTTAGCACATTTGACACACGAAAAGATTCGGTTTACACTTTTCTGGATGATGTCATTCGAGAGATCTCCATGCTAACTCCAGGGCCTTATTTTCATATTGGAGGAGATGAAAGTCATGTGACCAAAAAGAAAGATTACCTCTACTTTGTAGACCGAGTAGAAAAGATCGTTCAGCAATATGGCAAACAGATGATTGGCTGGGATGAGGTCGCAAATGCAGAGATAGATTCCACGTCTATTGTTCAATATTGGTCTAGCAGAGCCAATGCTAACAGGGCAATAAAAAAAGGCATGAAAATCATTATTTCCCCAGCGCATAGAACCTATTTGGATATGAAATACGATTCACTTTCTAGCTATGGTTTGGATTGGGCAGGAAATATTCGAACCGACTCAGCGTATATGTGGAGCCCTGAAGAATACGGCCCGAAGGAATCGATATTGGGCATAGAAGCGCCGCTTTGGTCAGAGACCATTAGTGAGTTAGCGGAATTGCATTATTTGGCTTTCCCCAGAGTGATAGGGTATGCGGAGTTGGGTTGGTCTATTCAGGAAAATAGAGTTTGGGAAAACTATAAACTGCGACTGGCTCAACAGGTCCCTTTTCTTAAGCGGATGGAGGTTAATTATTATCCTTCGCCCTTAATCACTTGGCAAACGGCGAAGTAAAATGGAATAACATTTGGAATATTAGCACTTTCTGACGCTTACTATTTGTTAGATAACGATTGAAGTACTATGGCTTTTCAAGAGAGGTCTTTTTACAGGATTTATAAATTAAATGATCATGCTGGATTCCTTGATTCTTAAGGAACTCGGCATCTCAGCAACAATCAACAAATCAAGTCATTTGCTCCACTGATATTTTTTATCTGTCCTCAAATATTCAGAGATAATAGCATTTAGCTCTTTGGTTTTGATTGGCTTTGCGATCATTTGATTCATTCCAGCTTCGAGGCATTTGATTTTATCATGTTCCATTACAGAGGCGGTCATGGCTAATATTGGAATATCGCTATCGAGTAACCTTATCTCTCTCGTAGCATCTAGCCCATTCATTATTGGCATTTGAACATCCATGAGTATCAGGTCATAGTTGCCTTTAATAAATAGGTCTACACATTCTTTACCACTTTCGGCTATTTGAACCTTATAGCCAATTTTTTCCAAGCTGTCTTGTGCCACGATTTGATTCATCTCATTATCATCCGCGACCAATATCCTAATGCCTTCATGTTTTAAGCTGTCGTCTTCAAGGTCTATATAGATCTCCTTTTTTCCTGTATCAATGATTGGGTTGTTCAGTTGTAGGGAGAATTTACAATCTGTACCTACACCTTCCTGACTGGATACAGATAGGGTTCCACCAAATCTTTCCACAAGCCTATTAGCAATGGACATTCCAAGGCCTGTGCCTCCGTACTTGGAAGCTATGTAATCACGCCCTTGTTCAAACTCATTAAAGATGGTATTGAGTTGACTTTTGGGTATCCCGATTCCAGTATCAGAGACACGCACTTCTAACATTGGGCCCTCCATATTGTATTCAATAAGATCGACTTGAATATAGATTCCTCCGAGTTCGGTAAACTTGACAGCATTACCTACGATATTTCTAAGAATTTGATTCATACGAGTAGGGTCACCTGCTACGTACTTGGGTAGCTTCTTGTCGATTTTAATCTGAAAATCTAAACCTTTCTCTTTTGCAATCAAACCAAGGTTGCCCTTTAGCTCGTCGAATACCTTGATCAAATCAAAGTTGATATTTTCAAAAGTGAGTTTCTCTGCATTTATTTTGGAGTAGTCTAAAATGTCATTTAGGATCCGCAAGAGGCTTTCGGCAGAATAATTGATATGAGAGACTAACTTCATGTTCTTAGTAGAAAGACTATGGTCTTCTAAAAGGATGTTACTCAAACCAATGATGCCGTTCATAGGCGTTCGTATCTCATGTGACATATTGGAGAGGAATTGTTCTTTCATTCTAGCACATTCTTGGGCCTCTTCCTTTGCTTGAATAAGTTGCTGTTGCTTTAGCTTAAAGTCATTGATGTCCATCAATATGCCTATGTGTTTTCTGACCTTATGATGTTCATCAAATACGGTTTTAATCGCTATTTTCACCCAAAATGACTCACCGGACTTTAACTGAAGGCATATTTCTCTTTCTATTTCTTCTTGTCTCTCGTGTGCGCTTAATAGTACTTCAATGTCTTTCATATCGGTTTCTGGGCCGACGAGGATGTCCATTGCTTTTTTTCCAATAATCTCTTTAAGGGTGTAACCAGATCTTTTGACAAAAATCGGGTTCGCATATTCATAGTTGTATTCGTTATCGAAAACAGCAATCATATTGTCGCTTTGATCTACTATTTTAGAGAGGACATTCAAGTTATTCTTCTTTCGATGAAGGGTCAATAAATTGGTAATCTGCGTAGACAATAAGTGAAGCATTTTTTTCTTATTACCATTCATTTTTCTCGGTTTGTGGTCAATGACGCATAAAGTTCCAATGCAATACCCTTCTTCTGTTACGATGGGGAAACCTGCGTAAAACCGAATATTTGGAGCACCACAAACTAATGGGCTTTTTTGGAATCGTTCGTCCTTTTGCGCGTCAGTAATTATTAAAGGTTTTTCCGGAGTGAGGATTGTATGTGTACAAAAAGAGATACTTCTTGGGGTCTCATTTAGCTCTATTCCTACAGTTGACTTGAACCATTGTCGATCTACATCGACTAAACTTATCAGTGCTATTGGGCAATCACTGACTAGAGAAGCCAGTGTTGCGATGTTATCGAAAGAAGAATCGCGGGAGGAATCAATAATCTCATAGCTTCTAAGGTTTTTAATTCTATCAGTTTCGTTAGATGGATATAAAGCTTTCATGATTGTATCGATTATTTGTCTATGTAATATGTTGAGAAGCCAACAGTATTAAAACAGGGAATTTCTTAATTGTGAAAGTGTGTATTTCACTTAGATGAGTCGATTTAAGTTTTTTTTGTCTTGACTTTTGCTTTGTGAACTATATAATAAGGTTCGATATAAGCTGTCTTATTCAAAATAATCAAGGAATATGTCTACTCAACGTTATTATATAGATCTGAGGCAGAGAAGCTTGGTTTATTCTCATGACCTAGCTTCGTGTTTCTTAGCGCTGTTATTTTCTTTAATCCTGTTCTAAAAAAAGGAGAGGAATAATATGTTCTGTTGATGTTATTAGTGCTGCTGTTAGAATGTTTATAAGAAATGGTTTGTTGTCAGAAGACCTCAGGGATGCTTTTCATTCCATTTTCGTAAA
>JBLIIJ010000165.1:0-5990 GCA_047635055.1 Cyclobacteriaceae bacterium
ACGTACCAGGGCCAAGGTGCTGTTATCCAATTCATTTAATATTCGGCTAGTTCGTTTATAAAATATCGCAATTTGTAGTTTTACAGTTTAAGCAACATCATGAGAAGCAATAAAATATAACCAGAGAAGTAGGTAACAACTGTTACATGATAACATTGAAATATTGTTCCAAAGTCAGCTGCTGTCTAAAGTAGCATTGAGTCTTGCTTAAATATATTTTAAAGAGATATACTGACATTTTATTGTGTACGCTTTAGATAATCATTCACAACTGTAAAAAATTCCTATTTTAACAATGCTAGCACTCTTGTCAATTCAAAATAATTGACTTAAAACTGTTTAAATATAGCCTGCGACCTCAAAAGAATATTATAAAAGTATAGGGACTAAGGTGTTCGAGATTTAGATAATGGAGAATTTCAAAGTAAAAATTAACATTGACTTCACCATGCTTTTTACGATGAAGTCAATGTTAATTTAAGACAACCATGCTGGTTTAGTTGTTTTAATATTCGCTTTTAGCGAATTAAGAATTTGGTATAAACCAAAATAGGTACGATTAATATAAAGGCCGTGTCTAGATCCTCTTGGATGCCTTGAGTTTCTGAGTTCCTTCATACTTGCGATTCGCTCTCCCAATTTAAAAATCTTATTGAAGTAAGCATCATCACTAAAATCAAAATCATCAACATGGAAAGGGTTTCCCAATAACATGGTCATTTCTTTAAATATTGATATGTAAAGTTCTTTCTCTCTAGGGCTATCATCATCATAAATGAATTCAAGATCTTTTAGTAATGGCATAAGCTCCTCATCGTTCGCCACTAAGTCTCTACTCATCAATCTAAAATAAGCATTATAGAAATCATCCGGCACTTCTTTTACACATCCAAAATCAATCACCCCTAAAGTCCCATCTGGGCGCATAAGGAAATTGCCCGGATGCGGATCTGCATGCACTTGCTTCAGATTATGTACTTGATGATGATAAAAATCCCATAAAGCCTGACCAATGCTGTTCTTAACTTTTTGAGTTGGATCAGTGGCTAAGAATTCCTTTAGATGCTGACCCTCTAGCCAATCCATCGTAATTATTCGATCTGCAGATTTTTCGGGATAGTACTTCGGGAAAAATAAACCGTCAATATGACTGCAGGCCTCCGAAATGAGTATCGATCTTTTTACCTCCAAACTGTAATCCGTTTCTTCAAGAAGTTTTGATTCTACTTCATCCATATATTGGTCAAGTTCTCGAGAGTTTAAACCAAAAAGGCGTAACGCGAAGGGCTTTATAAGCTTTAAGTCTGATTTCACACTCTCCGATACCCCTGGGTATTGAATTTTAACAGCGAAAACCTCTTCCTTCAAAGTTGCACGGTGTACTTGCCCTATTGAGGCAGCATTGATGGCGTTTTTGGTAAATGTGTCGAACATTTCTGATGGTGCCTGTCCAAAATATTTTTGAAATGTTTTTACAACTAGTGGATAAGACAATGGAGGCGCACTATACTGGCTCATAGCGAACTTATCTTGATAAGCTGTAGGAAGTAGGTTTCTGTCCATTGCCAGCATCTGAGCCACTTTCAAAGCACTACCCTTCAACTCGCTTAGAGAATCATAAATATCCTCTGCATTATCTATATCTAGCTGTTCCCTAGTATGATTTTTATCTACTAACTTCTTACTATAATGCTTGATGTAGTTACCCCCCACCTTGGCCCCCGTTTTAACAAAACGCGCAGCTCTTGAGACCTTACCTACTGGTATTTTATTCAGCTCCTTCATATCTTCCCTTTATTACCCTCGTAGAATTATTTAACTGAAAATTGGTCTATTTTGAAATATAAACTTCCCAAAGTCCAAAAATGAATCCAGCGCTCCTTTACCAATTAGATCAAAAGCCAGATTAACAGACTTCTCTATTGCCGCATCTGTTTTTTCAAAATCTGAAGACTCATCATTCGACCAAAACTTACATATAAAAAGAAAATGCATCCAAAACACCTTGGAGTACTGACTACTAAATGGACGCTCTGCAACTTCCGTTGTATCCTTTCCCTCCATCATTAAGTCGTTTATGAATACATCGAAGTGCGTCTTAACTCCCGAAAGATATGCTGGTTGAGTATCTCGCTTACCGAACTTATCGAAACTGTGCATCGCGAAGCTTCTATTGTTTTTCAGAAGTTCTATCCAAGTGTAATAGAACGCTAATATCTTTTCACGAACAGTGTAATCTACATACGCCTCATCATGTTCAATATTGTGCTGCGTTTGTTCGAACCAAGTCGTCCAGATACTTCTTTCTAAAGCTTTAAATGAATTGAAATTTTCGTAAAACTCACCTTCTGTTGATTTCAAGTCTTTAGCGAAAAGAAAAATTGAAGCTGGCGCTTTACCTTCTGTCAGTATACGCTCTATGAATGCTTTTTGGAAAGCCTCTTTTGAGGTTACTTTTTTTGTTTTTGTAGCTGTTCCTTTTTCCATAGTCCTGTAACTCAACTAACAGCCAAAAGGTTAAAGTAAATCAAAAAAAAAGCCCTGAATAAAGGGCTTTTTGAATTTTAAAAATTATAAATACTAGGCCTTATTGTCGTTGTATTTGGTAATACCTGACAATCATCTGGATAAACAGGAAGTTGCGTTACCGTAGGTAGTGCCTGTTTTGCAATAGACAATGTGTCTACAGTGATGTCTGTGGTTAGAAAGTAACCTACAATTAGCTCGTTAGTATTATCAATATTGATGATGTTACCTCGAACAGTCGCGGGTGGCGGATCGAAAATATCTCCATCAATTTCTAACTGCAATCGGATTAAATCAAAAAACTCGAAAGCCCCTTGAGACAATGATTGTCTTGTAACAGTCATTACGTACTTTTCGCTAAATCTATATCCATCATCCTCCAAAAAGAAAAGTCGTGAATCTACCAAATCATTTCCCAATGGAAAAGAACTGATAATAATATCATTGTTTAACTCTGACCGGTAGCATTCAGCACAGCAATCTTTGGGTCTTGAAACTGGACCTCTTCGTGTTTGGAAAATATATTGCTCTGGAAATGTTCGCACATAATAAACGCCTTCATAATTCCAAAAATAATAGTCAGCAGTATTCGACTCGCGTTTATATTTTGCGTAGATGTCTGTCCCTGATTTATAACCTAATACCCCATTCTCATTCAGTACCGGAACTTGACTAAATACAGGGTAAATTGAATCTAGCTCACTGGATTTCTCAATAAATTCTTGTGTTGAATTGAATGTTTTTCCATCCCATTCGATAATTAAAATGTATCCTTTTCCTACTTCACCCTTGAAGGTCGTACTGGTCACATATTGGCCATTATCCTCGTGAGTTAAAATTTGGTTGTTTCCATCATTGTCTCGAATAGATACTATCGCATTTTCAATTGGCTGAATTACTCCGTCAAAAACACTACCGTACTTTGCACTTTTAGTTAAATAAATGGAGTGTGGACCATAATTAGTGTTTATGCCTCCTTCAACAACTAAAACCTCCGAGAACTGATCATCAACATCTAATTCCAATGGATCCACACAAGAAGCCATGAAAAGCAACACAATTAATACGTAAATATATTTTTTAAACATTTTCTTCTTAGATCAAAAGTTTAAGGTTAATGACATTGATGGGAACGGCACTCCAAGCACGGCTAACTGATACGGCTGTGGTGGACTTCCCGGAACATCTTGGAAAAAGACAGAAAAAGCGTTATTTCTCCCATAAACATTATAAATGGAGAAATTATATTCACCTGTACTCTTCTTTAAAAATTTAAATTTCTTCGTAAATGAGATATCAAGTCGATGATAAGCTGGTGCGTTTACAGAATTTCTTTCTGTGTAAAGCGGAAAGACAACACCAAAATATTCTACTTTTCCAGCAGGATAGGTCACTGGTTGTCCTGTCTTGAAAGTTATCGTAGACGAAAACTCCCAACTTTTAGGCAATTTATAAATTAAGACATTTGATAAATTGTGCGTTCGGTCAAAATTGGCTCTATACCAATCACCACCATTAATCGTTTGTATATCATAAGCTCCTTGAATTTGTCTTTCACTCCGTGATAGAGTATAACTTATCCACCCCGTTAGACGACCGCCCGATTTTTTTCTCAAATACAACTCGAGACCATATGAACGCCCTCTTCCCGTAAGCATCTCAGACTCAATATGATCGTTTAAAAACAAATCAGCTCCGTCTTTATAATCAATGACATTATCCATTTCTTTATAAAATCCTTCTATAGATGTTTCAAACTTATTGTTTTGAAAGTTTTGATAATATCCTAAGGACAATTGCTCTGCAATTTGAGGTTTGATAAAATTATCGCTCAATTTCCAAATATCATTTGGAGCAATAGTGGTTGTATTTGAAATCAAATGAATGTACTGGTACATTCTATTGTATCCCAACTTGATTGAGCTACTCGGCGACAAGCTATACCTCAATGCCAATCGTGGCTCAAAACCTGAATACGTTTGTATTGATTCTCCGTCGGTATATCTTGCTGAATCAATAATATTCTGTTCCGAAAGAGGCCTGTACGGCTCATATTCATAAGTTGTGTGCTCACCAAAGTAATTATACATATTGTATCGTAAGCCAGCACTTATTGTGAATTTTTCAGACAGATCGAGACTACCATCAACATAGAATGCTAATTCCCGAGAATATTCATCTTGAACCTTTTCATAATCTAAAGTTCCTGTTTCCTCATCATCGGGAGTCAGCTCACCTGGATTAAGCGCAGTACCTGTATAGTTTACTCCCATATTAATTGATAACCTTTCTGAAGGAAGATATTCTAAATCTGCATTGGCAATCTTATTGTCAATTTTAGACGCTAAAACATAAGGGTTTACCGGACTTTCGTTTTCAATCTTATTCTCATAACTACTTATAGCGCCAGTTAGTTTTAAACTCAAATTATCAGAAAAACTATGATACCAATTTAAAGACTGATAATAGTTAGTCCATTGATACAATGTATCCCCTGCAAGATTGAAATTATCTGTACTTCTGTAAATAGCATAAGTCAGCTTATTCCTGTCATTCATTTTAAGATTGGCGATGACATTTACATCATAGAAATCAGCTGAGCTTTCTTGTAATTCAGGATCCTCAAATACACCCAACATCCAATTCACGTAGGATCTTCTAACACTTCCTAGTATCGAGAGTTTATCTTTTATGATTGGACCTTCAATCGTAGCTTTCGCACTGACAACTCCTGCGGAAATAGAACCTTTCCACTTATTATAATCCCCATCTCGATATTTAACATGTAAAACAGATGATGCACGTCCACCATAGCGAGCTGGAACACCACCTTTAAAAAGAGCAACATCATCTATTACTTCCGCATTGAATGCCGTGTAAAAACCAAAAAGATGGGCCGGATTATAAATTGGTACATCGCCTAAGAGTACAAGGTTTTGATCTGAGGCTCCTCCTCGGACATTAAAACCTGTAGACAGTTCCGAGTTTGTGCTTACTCCGGGTAATAATGTCAAAGATTTAATAACATCTATTTCCCCCATTGACATTGGCAATTGTTTTATTGATTCTATAGACAAAGAATTCTTACCAACATCCGTACTCTTGATGTTTGCATCTAGTTTTTGTCCAGAAATGATAACTGCATCTAATTCTTTGGTATCCGCTTCAATTGCTACTTTGAATTTCCCTTCTCCACCAACAGTCAAGAATACTGTCGTCTTTTCGAAACCTACAGATTGAATTTGGATTTCCGTTCTTCCTAGTGGAACTCTTAATCTAAAGTCGCCATTGATGTCAGTAACGATTGCATTTTCGGAGGTAATGTCTTTTACAATAGCCCCGATTACCGCTTCTCCTGTTTCAAGATCTACGATTGTACCATATACAAATCCTTTTTTATTGCTAAATGGAAAACCCCCACCTCCAACTTCAATTATTTCTTGGGCAAAGGAGACCGAAACCAA
>JBLIIJ010000166.1:0-5882 GCA_047635055.1 Cyclobacteriaceae bacterium
TAAATTTTGAAACACGGATTAGGCGGATTAGGAGATTTTTCAGATCCTAAATTCATGGATAAAAAATCCGTGTTGTCTGGGTCATCATTGTAAATCCGTGATTCTGACGATAAAGTTTGAGACACGGGTTAGGCGGATTAGGAGATTTTTCAGATGTTAAAGTCATGGATAAAAAATCCGTGTTATCTGGGTCATCATTGTAAACCTGTGCTTCAGATAATAAATTTTGAGACACGGATTAGGCGGATTAGGAGATTTTTCAGATCCTAAATTCATGGATAAAAAATCCGTGTTATCTGGGTCATCATTGTAAATCCGTGCTTCTGACAATAAATTTTGAGACACGGGTTAGACGGCTAGTCGCGGACGGCTAGTCGCGGACGGCTAGTCATTTTTTCTTGTCCGAAACGTCGGACCGAAAAAACGAATCGCACCGGCGCACCGTAAAATGCCACAGGATCGCCTGCTGGAAAATTTCAAACTGCCTAGTGGCCTTGTCACTTCGTTCAAACGGGAAATCTTTAACCGCTCTTGTTGTTTCAAGTGAGCCGCTAAAGCGGCTCACTTGAAACTGCCTTTAAATGATGTAAGTGTCTTTGACACGGGTATCTTGGGCTATTATTATTTCGAGCAATACGAGTTTGATTCTCATCTCGTGGGTTTTAGTTAGTCGACAATAAGCAATATGTCTTCCTTATCTCCGGTCATTTCCCAGTGACCTAGGCTCATAGGAATGTTGCCCATGGCGTTGAGCTTATCGAAGAAAGCTTTGAGCTGAAAGTCTTCGCCATCCTGTTCCATTTTCCACGCATAATCAGCCATGGCATTTTCGAGCAAGTATTTTCCAGTAATATAACTGGTGCCATAGCCCGGTTGACGGAGATAGAGATGCTGCTCGAAAAGCAACAATTCTTTTTCGGTTTTCATCCAGCCTCGTGGTGTGTATTCCGCATGAATGCCGCCAGCTTCTTCCATGGTCATTTCATTGGCATGTGCGTATAAAGAACCCAATCCGCGGGCTGCTCGCTGCGCAATCATGATATACACAATCTCCCGAACTCTGGGGCTGTCATCATATAGTCCGGCATGCATAAACATTTCTTCCACTGCGGTGGCTGTGCCTTCATTTCTGGAATCAAAAATATTGTACAATAATGCTCCACGACGGATCTCACTTTTGTGTGGCTCAGTGTCCATTCGCGCCAACTCAAACCAATGATAAAAATGAGAATACAATGGTCGAGGATCGTAATGTGACGTGATATAAAAAAAATTGCGGGACTCTTTTGGTACATAGCTGCCTAAATGCGCCCGTAAGGCGGCTTCAAAATAATCTTTGACCGTAACAATTTCTTCTTTCTCCAGGAAGGTCATTAAGCTATTGCTTGCTTTTTCCGAATATTCTTGGAATTCCTCCGAAGATTCTGCGGAAACTAAAGGGGGTAATTTTCGGTTGCGATGTTCTTCCAATTTAAGACTTGACCAAGCCCTAGCTAGCTCACGTTTGAGAATCATCACTTCATCTTCCCAGGTCAATGGCACCAGATGAACGTTTTGTAAATACCACGTGTATTGCTCTTTTCCGATACCAGAAGCACCGGTTTTCTTTGCAGATTCGGTTTCAAGCCAGTTGACCAAGTCATCTGTGCTCTCCACCGCAGCATTGACGGCTTTCACGAGTTTTTTCTGCTTGGCAACACCAGCTTCTTCCAATATTTTTGTCAAATTTTCACTTTGCGTGCGAATGTCTCTGATCCCCGCAATCCATAGTTCACGCGCATTTCCCGTAAGGTTGAGCTTGGCTTGCGCATTCAATGCTGGAATTACTGTTAGATCTTTGAGGAGCTGCACCTGTGCCTCCTTGGTGAGTGGAAACTCATACGTCCATAGTTCGGTAGTGCCGTGGTGAGTGGGGCCTTCATGGGCGGGTACATCGCTTCTGTAGGTAAAAACGCTCTTATAAAAAGCAGGATCGCGTGCCCAAGGTTTCAATATGCGGTCATTGAAATCATAGCCATTCATCTCGGCCCAGATGATCATCCAATCTACCTTTTGTGGTACTTGCCAGCCGACTGTATCTATGGCTTTTAATTTGGCTTGTAGTTGTTCAAACCCCGCTCTTCTACTAGAAAAAGTAGTGGCTCGGTAATCTGGGGCAAGATTATATAATGGAGGGTTTTCAAAAGTCCGCCACGCTTTAAAAAGCGTGACCAATTGCTCAGAAGTATTTTCCTCTGATTGGGGGAGGTTGTTGTTGGCCTGAGCGGAAATGCTGGTAAACAAAAGACCAACAATCAATGCGCTAATGAACGTTTTCATATGACTTCTTTTACTTTTTTAGCAAGATACTTATTGATGTTTAACACTGTTTAAAAATTCTGTATTCTTGGATATTTTGCACCCACCATGTGGGTTTTATTGGTCTTACAGGGAGTTGAGGTTTTCAACTTTTGCGATCCACGCCGGAGCGTATAGCTATGGAAACTTGGAACTGACTTGGGCTATAGACCATCACTTCTTGGTCATCTCGCTATAGAATAACAGTAATTTGCACGTATGTTGTAGATAATGATTTCTTAAATATGATAAATACCTTAGATTAGTTTGTAAATAGAAAATGCGAATATGTGTGGTGGTATGTATGTTTGGATGTTAGAGTGAATGATGACAAACCTAAAAATATGAATAAGCTAACTTTTGTACTTGCGACGCTCTTTTTAATAGCCATCAACTCTTATGCTCAAACTTCAACTGAAGAAGGTTACATGAATGATCCTGATGGCTACACCAACGTCAGAAAAGAACAATCGAGCAGTTCAGAGATCATAACAACAATCAAAACGGGTGAACTTTTTCAATTTCAATCATAGGAAAAATCTAATTGGCGAAGTGTAACAAAGAATGACGGAACGACAGGGTATGTTTATAGCTCAAGAATTGTATGCGTGAATGCAAAAACTGATGAGATAAACAAACCCATCAACGACATTCCAACTACGAATCCTAACAACGTTGAATTTGGTGAAGAATCGAACGAACAATTATACTTTTTTGACGAGAAATTTCCAAAATCATTTATCATCGCATTTGATAACTCCAACGAGGATAGTCAGCAACTAATAATTGAGGAACTGGAAACTCCAATACATGACATGATCGATTTGCCGCTTATATATCAACGAATTAACAGCGTGAAAGAAAAGGTATACGCAACTGGAAAAATTCTTGAAGCTATTAAAGTTGCCGGAGGCAAGCTGAACATTGATGTGACAAAATGAAAAATCACTTTAACATTCTTTACGAAATCAAGGCGGCTCAGTAGTAGAAGCAATTTTAGTGCTTTGTGGGTAGCCCGTCAATCCCGTAGGATTGACTTATTGTGTTTTAAAAAAATAGCAAGCCAATCCTGCGGATTGCCTCGGGAGTTAACTGAAATATTTATACTTTTGATCAGCCATACTTCATTCCGGGGCGTTATAAACAATTTAGCAACCTGATGATTAGATTCAAAATTTAAATAGTTCTCCGCCTGATTGGATTGATTGCTCTGGGCTTGGGAATTAAAACCATGCTTCAAGCTCCAACATTAATATTAGCTCCTCAATTTTTGGTTTTATTATATACGCCAATTCTCATAGTAGTCTCATTGGCAGTTGGATTTGGGCTCAAACTAGGACTTAAATCCAGTTGGCATACAATTACATTTACGGCTACCTTAGAAACACTAGTTTGCGGAATATTCTACTTTAGTCTGCATCGTTCGAACGAACAAATTGAGATCCAGTTGGATACAAAGGTCAAGTCTACCTAATGCTATCGGACGAACAAGAAAATGACTTCCAAATCAACGAAAACGGAATTGGTTACATTAAAGAACAATCCATGAATAAGGGGTTTGTGCCTGTTGTCATACAGGGGGAATTGTACATCACCAATCAAATTAGTGGATATGGTCACGGCTCTGGAACTTTCAACAATGACGGAGAATCTGTATCCGTTGATTTTGTCAGTTTTGAAGTTCCTGATGAACCTGAACGCTGGAAATCTTCAAGCATCAGTGATTTGATGAAAAGGGGTGCTATTGATATATCAAGGATTCAAGTGAAATAAAGGGTGATAACAAATAATAAGGCGCAGATACCTGCTACCTCTCTGCAAGCTTCATTGGTTAGTTGCCCACTTCGGTGCACCTTCTGCAAGTTTTAGTACTTTCTATTTTTTAGGCGCTTCTGGCGGATGTCTTTAGGAATGCATCAGTATCTGAAATTTTTGTGGGCTGGTGCACCTTCGTTACTTTTATTGTGATCTAGCAAGTTGTGGACATCCACCGCTTAGCGAGACATTATATATCATCCAAAGAAAAAACTTTTCATATTAGCATTTATGTTTTCACTATTTAAATCAAATTCTCAAGATTTTTTTTTGGGTAAATACAAAAAGCCCGAAATTCTAACAAAGCTTGAAGAATATCAGGCTAAAGGAAGTTCTTGGGAATGTCTGGGCTTTTACATTGATTTTGACCATCATTATTCAATCACTCCTCTTGACGTAATTCCTTTTGCTGGAACAGGTGGTGATGGAATTCACTTTGGCTTTTTGACTGATTTTGAAAATGAAAAAGATTTAGAAAATACACCCATTGTATGCGTTAGTCCCTCTAATGATCCACCAGTAAAACTTGTAGCAAATAGCCTAAAGGACTTTCTCAAAATAGTAATGGTTATTGGTGATGCAGAATTTCTAAACGAAGATTATGAATCTGAGGAAGAAGTGAAAACAAGATTGAAAGATTGGGATAAAATATCTGAAAAGGATTGGCAAGGAACCCTATTACTTCAGTCAGAAATTGATGAAGCTAAAAAAAGACTTGAATTAATCTTAAAGCAAAGAGACAATCTAAGAGTCGTCCTAGCTAATCAAATGGAGATTTCTCCAATGGATTCTGTTTTTAGCTACATTCAGCAAATAAGAGCTGATAGAACTAAAAAAATCACTTTAACAGACTCATATGATATCGGAATAATATTCGAATGCAATGATTCTGAAATCAAGCAATACGAGTATGGTGAAAAAGATAGTTCTAAGATTAAAGATTATTTGAAAGAGGCATCTAAATGCGAAAGAATTCAATTTTATAGAAACTCAACTTATCACTTCATTCTATCTGAAGAATATGATAAGGAAATTAAAAAAATTATTATTGAGTCTTTAAGAAATGATGGATTCAACAGAGAATCGAAAATACTGAATCGAAAATATAAATAACGGAACACGACATTAGATATCAAATTATAGCAGTTTCTGTGAGTTATCAAAGGCTTGTGGTTACTTGCAAGTCCGTCAAATCTGCGATTTGGCATTTGTGAGAGAAAAAGGTAAACGCCAAATCGCAGATTTGGCTATGTAGGAAATCGAAAATTCTTCGATTTCTATCCAGCGACAATTCATATATCTAACGTTAGTTGCCAATACAAAATGATAGAATCAAGAGAGGAAATATTAAAACTGAATAACTGCTTTGCTGAACGTTTGATAAGTGTTCAAAATGCGAAACACGAACCTTCGGACGAAGGTAGTTTAGCCCCCAATTGGTTTTTAACGAATACTTATAATGAAGATAAAGTGCCATATACAAAGAGGCAAAAAACTGACTATCTCTCCGTCTATTCGCATCTGAAAGTGTACTCCTACATGGCAATTGCTTTAATCCGACATAAAGTAGCTTTTTGGCAATCAGAGTAATGTTTTTACAAACCTCTCAAACTACTATTGCGCGTGAGCACAGCATAAAAAAAACTGAGGAAGTGGTCTTTACTTTTCATTTGCTTGTAATATTTATCAGAACTGGTTTCTGCCACAACTTTTTGAAAAAGATGCTCAGG
>JBLIIJ010000167.1:0-5770 GCA_047635055.1 Cyclobacteriaceae bacterium
GACTTCATTCAAAATAATAAAATCGCGAAAAAGCCTTTCTCATGTTAGCGCTTGTGCATAAAGTCAGAGCCTGATCTAGAATTTTCAAAATCAAGGCATGTGAGAGCGAGAAAAGCGAGGTTGCCTTGTGGCAATCGGTCTGCCGAAGCAGCGCATTTTTTCGAGGAACATCACGCAGCGTGTGGACATTATGGACAGACGCTATGTTAGACAATCCTGTCCCACAAATAGACATGTACTGTTATCGAATTACGCTCAGTTTAAAATGAAGAATATAAAACAAGAAAGTGCAATTAAACCAATGGAAATATAAAAGGGAGTGAGTCTGCTGATACCATAACCAAGGTCATGTATTAAACTTCCGATCAAACTCATTGGCTGGGCATCATAATAATCGTATTGATATTTTTTAATCATTGACTGTTTATTGATTCCTCTAATACATCCAATAGCCAAGTAGAGAAGCAGGAAGCTTGGAATTAGATATATTAAAAATGATGCCCACATATTGATCATTTACTTTTTGAGGACATCACCTACGCCGATCATCGGTATGGCTCCTGCTCCTGTTACTTGAGGAAGGACACCATTCCATTTTTCTATGGCCTTTAGGTTTGCTTCGATTTTTCTTAGCTCGATCAGATCTGGTGAAATATTCATTTTTTGTAAGCGCAGTGCTTCCGCTTCTGCAGTAGCCGCAGCAATCGTCTGTTCCGCTTCTACTCTTATTCTGTCCAAATCTCTTTTGGCTTTCAGTGCATTCTGTTCTGCTGTTTGTTTTGCTTCAATAGCATCAGTAAATTTTTGCGAAAAGCTAAAGGAGACAATAGAGAAGGCGTCTACTGAGATGTTTGAGGAAAGAAGTCTTGTAGTAAGTGCTTGCTGCATTTCAGAACTTACTGCTGGACGTTTTGTGATTAATTCTTCGGCGGTATATCTGGCGGAGACTGCTTTCATTACCTCTTGTATGGCTGGATCAATGATACGATCCTTGAACTGCACACCTATGGTTTGATAAACCAGATTTGCCTTGTCGGGTATGATGTGATAATTGAGCGCAACAGATAAATCTACATCTTGAAGATCTGAAGAAGCAGACGCTGCATCTGTGATCGCTTTCTGTATTTTGACATCCATGATAATAACCGTTTGCATTACGGGAATACGAAAATGGATACCCTCCTTCAATACATCACTTTGAACGGCACCAAAATTCTGAACAATGCCTCTTTCCCCAGCGCCGACTTGCGCCCATGGTTTAAATGCGAAAATTGCGAGTAAGACCGCTCCAACAATCAGCAAATTCCTTAATGGACCTTTCTGAAGGGCATTCTTTATTTCATTAATCTCTTGATTGTCCATTTTATTTTTTTTTGAGCGCAAAATTCGCATGGTCCATCATGTAAATCATTACACTTTTCAACAGCAGTGTTACACATATCCCATGTTTTAGGATGTTCCAACTCAGCATATACAAGTTTTGACTAGCGTTGTTTTTGCTGTGCGGTAGTGATTTTGTATACAAAAGGTCATCATGCCTAGTTGAATAATAACATAACGATAGGTAATGAGCGTTTTTGACCTCTTTTTTGATATTGTATTGTAAAAGGAGCATTGATTTTCTCGGTACTTTGGTCTCTCGGGCATAGGTTCAATTGTGTTTTGCAACAAAGAAATCCATAGAATAGACCATTGATTTTATTGATTGAAATCATCCCAATGATTGCCATTCCAGCGTTAATAAATAATATTGTCATCGGATTATAACCTCGTTTTCATACCTGAACAAGTGGCTTTGAGTTTGGAATAGCTATCAAGGGGTGACAAGTGGAAAATCAGCCCTTTACTTACTAGATGTGACCAACTGCTCATTTTGTGAAATCAAACCCTTTTTCAAATCTCACTTTATGGATATATTCTCTCTTATTTTTATGAAATAAAAAGGAATCAGGCAATTTATTACCTCTTGAGCGTACTCCGAAATTATTGACTTTTCAGAAAAATTAACACACCTTTTACTTTCTGACTTTCCTTATACTAAACTGGATCTTCGATTTTCGAGAATCTTCTTCAGCAGAACCGTACCATGGATATGGTCATTTGTGTCAGTCTAGCATAATGGATATTTCCAACACACTTTTTTTAAAACGATCAAACTTTTTTTGGCATTATCAGTCCGTTTCTAAATCATAAATTTTGTAGCGCCTGCTCCATTCTTTTGTTTGGCCTGGGGCAATGGATAGGTCAATAAAAAGCTCAGGGCTAATGACGTGTGCAGCGCCCCATAATGCAATCCAATTTGATTCAAAATTGCCGCTTTCGGAAATGCCAATTTTTTCTTTGGTGTTTTCCAAAGTCCAACCAGCGCCAACTGATTGACCGCCCGATAGGTCGCTTAGAAAATAGGGTTGGTTTGGATGATTGTTGATCTTTATTTCTTGCCCACCAATGGCCAATATATTTTCCAGATCCACATGCTCGTCAAATCCGTCTGGTTTTATTTCGAATGGGAAAGTAAGTTTATAATCCTCACTTATTGGCGCTTCATTGATCGCCAAAAAATTATGAGTGTACTCATTGGTGCGAATCGTTTTTTCACCTGTATTGGTGAGATGGTATGCGATGGTAAAATCATGCTCATGGAGCCTAATTTCCTTTTTTAGGGAATAAGCATAGCCATTAGCGATGGGGGCGACACATTGAATCTTAATACTGGAATCATCTTTCTCGACAGTAAAAGTGGCTGGTGTTACTTCACATGGTTTTAGAAAGTCGTAAGATTCGTCCTCTTTTCGCAAAAGACCGATACCGATCTTATGAAAGTAACCTCCAATAGGAATCTCGTTGTACCCTAAAGGAAGTTTGAATCCGAATTCATTGTATAAGCCTTCTCCAATGTTAGCACTTTTACTGTGGGGTAATTCTTGTGACGTAATCTTTTTCCCGAGGTATTTAACGCTAACGATTTTTCCAGTCCAATCGAACCTTGATTGCTGGTAATTTTCAGCAGGTAATTCGATTTCAAGCGCTAAGGTTTTATTTTTCAGTAAGTGTGGCATGAGTTAAGTACAAGGGCGAGTAAAATATCAAATGGTCAATATTCGATGGACTTCCTTGATTTGATTTGAGTGATTAATTAAAGGGCAAATATGTGAAGATCTCAGGTGAGTTGACTTAAAATATATGGCCTTATCTATCATTTATGTCTTATTATCCTTTTATTTAAAGAGTTCATATTGATTGTTGAAGACCATAAAAGTATATTTTTTCACGATGGTAGAATATGTAATTTTCGGCGTATATTCTTCGTGGAGAATAACATATTAAATCATAATGAAACTCAGCCAAGTCCAAGTTCAGCATTTCTTTTTAAGATCAGGTTTTGGTCAGCCGTTCGATTTGATTGAGGGTTATATTGGTAAGAATCCGGATAAGTTGTTTCAAGATCAAGTGGTATTGAGTCAGGATTGTGCTTCTGTAGAAATCGAGATTGTGCCGCAGGTTACCATGGAGCCGGGACAGATGTCTACAGACATGCGCAAAGAAATGGCCCAGCAACGAAAGCAAGAAATACAGGATCTTAATGTGCAATGGATCAGGCAAATGGTTTCCTCAGATGCCCAACTTAGGGAAAAAATGGCCTTTTTTTGGCATGATCATTTCGCCTGTAGCGCTCGAAGATCAGACATTGCGCAAGGCTATTTGAATGTCATTCGTGAGAATGCTTTAGAGAATTTTGGCGATTTATTGAGAGCGGTTTCCAAAACTCCTGCAATGCTCAATTTTTTGAATAACCAGCAAAATAGGAAGGAGTCGCCAAATGAAAATTTTGCAAGAGAAGTCATGGAGCTCTTTACCTTAGGAAGAGATCAGGGCTACACTGAAAAAGATGTCGTTGAGGCGGCAAGAGCTTTTACGGGATGGGCTTTTAATAAAGAGGGCAGGTTTGTTTTCCGAAAAAAGTTCCACGATAATGGAATCAAGACCATTTTTGGAAAGTCTGGAAATTTTGATGGGGATGATGTCATCAATATGCTTTTGGAAAAGAAGCAAACAGCAGACTATATAAGCCAAAAATGGGTGCGATTTTTTATGAATTATGGTGGACATGAAAAACTGGAAAAACGAATTGCTGATGTACTTTATAATACAAATTACGATATCAAGTCGGGTCTAGAGGTATTGTTTACTTCTTCAGAATTTTATGGTGAAGAGAACATCGCCACAAGGATTAAATCTCCAATAGAATTGATTGTCGGTATGCAAAGACAGCTCTATGTCACTATTACGCACGATCAGAGTTTACTTTATCTGCAGCGCACTTTAGGGCAGGTGTTGTTCAACCCGCCGAATGTATCAGGTTGGAGCGACGGCTATGATTGGGTAGACAGTGCCACATTGATGTTTAGAATGAACTTACCACAATTGATTTTCAAATCAGCATTAATTCAAAATTATCCAGAATCATTTGATGATAATGATAAGTTCAAATTGAGAGGACCACTTAAAACCTTGAAAGCAAACATAGACTTGGAGGCGATGAATAATAAGCTCTCTCAGCTGAGCAATGAACAGGTTCGAACATTTATCCTGCAAACAAGTACCAAGGAACACTATGACACGACCAATTTAATCGATCAAATCATTTACCTCATGTCAAAACCTGAATATCAGCTATGCTAAGTCAAAACAGCACAAGAAGAGAATTTTTAAAGCAGTCTGTGGTCGTTGCTTCTGGCACCTTGATGCTACCAGCGTTTTTGAGAGCCAATATGACGGGTGCCAATACAGGAAATAGACTTGTAGTTATTCAATTGGCCGGAGGGAATGATGGGTTAAATACGGTCATTCCATATAGAAACGACATTTTGATCAAGAATCGACCGAGCATTATACCATCAATCGATAAGCTCTTAAAGCTCACTGATGAAGTCGCCTTAAACCCAGCAATGGAAGGATTGATGCATCTATACGATCAGGGTGATCTGTGTATTCTTAATAGCGTGGGTTATCCAAATCCAAGTCGTTCGCATTTTAGAAGTATGGATATATGGCAAACGGCGAGTGATGCCAATGAATATGTATCCACTGGTTGGTTAGGGCGTTATTTGGATAAGGAATGCTTGGATACAATGCCCGTGACAGCTATAGAAATGGGGGATATTTTGAGTGTTGCAATGAAAGGCAAGAAGAGAAAAGGTATTCCTCTGACAAATATCAATCAATTTTACAATTCGTCAAGGCTTATAGGCGATACCAAGATGTATCGTGGAGATAACCCATCTGCTGCTTTTTTGTATAAAACGCAGACCGACATAAAGAGAAGTGCAAATTATCTATTTGAGAAGAATAAGATATACCAGTCTAAAAGAACATACCCGAATAATAAATTTGGAAAACAACTCCGGGAAATAGCGGAGATGATTATCTCGGGCGTGGAATCTCCTGTTTACTACGTAAGTCTTTCTGGTTTTGACACGCATAACAATCAAGAAAAACGGCAAGCTCAGTTGCTAGGCACTTATAGCCAAGCCATGAATGTTTTTGCGGAGGACTTAAAAGCTGCGAATCTTTGGAATGATACTTTAGTTATGACCTTCTCGGAGTTTGGGCGAAGAGTAAAAGAAAATGCGAGTAAGGGTACGGATCATGGCAGTGGCAATAATGTTTTTGTGATGGGAGGAAACCTCAAAAAGAAAGGTATTTATAACAAAATGACTGATTTGTCAGATCTCGATAATGGGAATGTTAAATTTGACGTTGACTTTAG
>JBLIIJ010000168.1:0-5732 GCA_047635055.1 Cyclobacteriaceae bacterium
CTGTTAGCACGTGCGCCGGAACAATATTCTAATGCCGATTGGCGTAAATATTACTCTTTGGTTGACCGCAGTTAGCAGAGACATTCGCGGAGATTTGAAAAAGCCGTCCATCATCAGATTTTATACTCAAGGTTTCATATCCCGGGCTTGAATAGCATCGTTTCTTAAGCGTATGTCGCATGGTTGAGGTAATACTCCCATATTTATATATCCCCTTTTTGATAATCCCTCTAATCTCCATTTGCTCACTTGAAAGGCCAAGCTGATAGATCAATCTGCTCGCATAAAAGATTGGGATGCCTTGCAAGAAAACAATTATTCCAATATTGAGGAGTAGGCCTTTGATGGTTTATTCGAAAGCAAAAATGATATAAAAGAAAGGAGCTACCATTAGCAATGGTAAAATTCCCATAAAAACGGATTGAATAATATAGCCCGTTCGATATCTTGATTTTAAAAATACATTTCGGTCCATGGGAGGTGCTGTGATGTAATGCCCCACTGAACTACAGCACAAATAGCTTGGATGTCTGAGGTAAGAACCAGTTCATTTTCTCCAACTGACAAATGGCTTTTTGATTAAGGATGAATTATAGTATTTTGAATCGGACGAAACTTCTTCTCCAAGCCAATTTGGAATATCAAATGACTCATCTTCAGATGATAACTCGATTTCAGCGATAACAAGTCCTTTATTTTCTCCTTCGAAAACATCTATTTCCCAGGTACTATGACCGACAGATAGCAAAAAACGTGTTTTCTCGATAATGGGTTTCTCACATAAGTCAAGTAAGTTCATAGCATCATCCAAAGGAATCTGATATTCAAACTCTTTTCTTGTAATATGCTGATTCTTACCTTTTATCGTCAAAAAACCTTGTTTTCCATAGACTCTCACACGCACTGTCCTTTCTGCCTCAGAATTAAGATAACCTTGTCTTATCGAGACACTTTCATTTATTTCGTTGTTCCAAGAATTATCCTTAATCAAGAATTTTCTTTCAATTTCTAATCCCATGTTATTCCGTTGAGCGTATCGCCTGACTATGGCGCAAGTGCCACTATTGGCTACTCCCAGCAAAATAGTGAAATCTTCATGTTCTTGCAAAGTATTAGAAAGCACTGCGCCCAGAAAGATGAAAAATCCTACGAGCCGCGCAGCATAGGCAGCACTCAGTAGAAAGCACTGAAATTTCCCCGCGGCAGATTCACGGTCGAGTTGAGCTGAAACCAGCAAGAACGCACTTTGGTGCGGCCGGCTAGGCATATAACCGATAGTGTCTGTTAGATGCTGCCTATTTCGTTATGCTGGTAATTAGCCAGTTGTCTAATTCTTTAGCCAGTTTTACCGTAATTCCGGTATTCATCACCACTCTATCAGTTACTTCGATATATAAGGTTTGTAGCTTCACGGTTGCAATTTTTCCGTCAATTGTTTGTTCAAGAATTTCGATAGCGTTAACTGGTTCTTGAGACCAAACCCATCGTCGATAGTCCAAAAAGTCACAGTACCCATCGTAAAGAGGTTCTTCCATCTGATATTGTTCCCATGTCCATTGTCCGATGAATGAATTACAGCGTTGGAAGGTTCGAAGTTCGGTCGAAAAAAAGTCTTCGTGAAAAGTCTTCAGTTTCTTCAAAGAGTCCAAGTAGGGTTGATACATCAGATATGTTTGTCCATCCTTCTCTGCTGGAGTTACTAGTTGATAAACTTCGCCAGTTTCCAACATGTTAAGATACCAGTCGTAGAATTTTGTGACTTGTTCCTTTGGTTCAGGAGAGTTCAGAAATAAAAGTATGATGAAAAGCTTCATTCTATCTTTTGGGTATTGGCATTTAACGTCCAGATATGGCACGGCCTCAGGACTTTTTAATAGCCAAAGTCTAGCGAATTTTCTGATCAGTCTCAAGTCCTCAGTAGAGGCATATGTTATATCGTTTGTTATGAGTCTTATCGGGTTTACATAGTTTATTCCTTTAATAAGGCACTGTAAACAATCTTTTCAAGTCTGGAGTTAATGTCCTCATTGTGAGGAGAGGAAAGCACTTGGCGTAATTGAATTACAATTAGTTCATTAGTTGGATCAATCCAGAATATAGTGCTAAAAGCGCCACCCCAACTATAAGTGCCTTCGGGCCTATTTGGATGGTCTGCTGTTGCAATATCAAAACCAAACCCGAACCTTGAAGGACCCCAGGGAAAAGAAATGGTGTCAATTTGGTCTTGGTGCATTAGTTGAGCAGTTTCCGCCTTTAATAGCTGAATATCACCTAGTTTTCCATCATTCAACATGGCTTGGCAGAATAAGAAATAATCTCTTGCCATGCCAGTCATTCCACTTCCACCCGAATGATAGGTTTTTGCTCCTTCAACAGGGTAATCAGGAATATAAAATGGTTCGAATATCGGCATTGGGGCAAATTGACCATTAGTGTCTGAAATAAATACTTTGGTCAGGTTATTAGAAGCACTTGAGTCGTTAAAAAAGAAGTCTAAAGTTTCCGCTCCGATTGGAATTGTAATTTTTTCTCTGATATAATCGTCAAGCTCCATCCCAGAAGCAACTTCAACCACACGGCCTAAAACATCTGTGTTGAGACCGTACATCCATTTTTCACCAGGTTGATGCATTAGAGGAAGGTTGCCGATTCGGGTCATAGTCTGCTCAATCGTCCAATCTCTATGTGTGCTCAGATCAGGAATACTATACTTGGCGAGTATAGCTCCATTAACAGATGGATTCATGAATCCATATGGTACACCAGCGGTATGAGTTAGCAGCTGACGAACGGTCGGCTCAGTTTTAGCTGGAACACTTGTCCAACTTGTATCTACTGGGTTATAATCCAGTAAGACTTCCATCGAATCGAATGAAGGAATATATTTACTAACAGGGTCATCCAACTGAATTTTTCCTTGTTCGACGAGTTGCATCGTGGCAACTGAAACCAATGGCTTTGTCATACTCGCCATTCTAAACAAATGGTTTTTACGGTAGGGTATTGTTCTTGCTGAGTCCGACCAACCAACTTCTGATTCATAGATGATCTTACCACTTTTAGCAATCAGGGTCACTGCTCCAGGATACTTTTTGGCATTAACAAATTCCATTACCATAGATTCAATCATGTTGAGACTATCCGAACTCATTCCGGATTTCTCAGGTGTTGCAAATAGAAATTGTTCAGTAATATGCTCTTCTTGAACTGTACATGAGAATAGGAGAAGACTAGCAGCTAAAAGGAATAAATGTGATGCTTTCATTTAGGTAGATTGTTTAATTAGGTGTCGGCGAGTCATAACGCCTTAATAAGAAACATAGGAAATGAATAGCACCTTGCTTTCCTTACCTACGAGCCAAGACGGGGACACCTAGTTCGAATTCTAAATTTAAATTATACTTGGCTTACTTACTAAAATCCGATGAACTTTCGGATTGCAGCACAGCTCAATGTCTATTTAGTATTTGTTTATTTCTGTTCATGGCTTTAAATCCTAATATTACAAGAACTATCATCAGGGAAATAAAAAAAACGCTTGTTGAAATACTTTTTATGAGAGAAAAAGTGCTCGTTGTTTTTACGGCAATTTCTGTAAGGTCAGGATGGCTTTTCAACAGTGTGATTATCCCGAAATTCTCTAAATAATCTGCAATTCCTGCAATTATAGGCAGGAGGCATAGATAAGCAAATGGGGCATTTAGTTTATCTATTTTTTTTAGAAAATACCCTAAAAGCATACAGTAAGTCAGTGCGAAAAGTAGCGGATAAATCATATCCACAGGTATTTGATTTGTTAGATAAGTCCCACGTCCAATTTTTCCTAGCGAGTTGAATAACTCACTGACATAATTCAAGTCATATCCTGTTGGCATCATATCCAACAATTTCATTCCGTTCGAGAAATTCATTGTTCGGGGAATTGTAACGGTCAGCATAAAGATGTAAACGATATTTGTTAGAACAAAAAGCCCTAAAACCTTTTTCCCTGATATGTTCTGTTCTATATTTTTGATTAATCGTTTCATTTTTTAATCCGTGTCAATGCTGTAGATAAACGCCTGTTTTAATGGCTTTTATTGTGAGCCTCCGTATTTTATTTTTGAACAATCAGATTGTGCTAATCGTGTTTAAGTCTATTTTTCTTTTCTTCCCTCTTAATGCTATACTTCCTAAAGGTATTAGTTTAAATTCCTCCGTATCAGAAATAAGATCAAAGGTCTCCTTAGAAAGCAAGATGTCTACCCTGTGGTGATTGCATTGTTCTTGGATTCGAGCCGTAGTATTTAGTACATCTCCTGAATAGATGATATCTTTTTTGACGACTCCAACCTCTCCTGCCATGACAAGGCCATAATGAAGGCCTGCCTTGAATTCTGGTATAACGCTATATTTCTTTTCGTAGATAGGCCTTAAATCAGCAAGTTTCTTTTGAATCTGTGTGAAACAATGAAGACAATTTGCCTGTCGTGTACCCTTCTTAATCGACCAAGAGATTACAATTTCATCTCCAACATATTGATATATTTCACCCTCATTGTTAAGAATCGTATTGGTGATGTCGGCAAATACATCATTCAGTAGATTAAAGTATTTCTCATTGCCTATTTTCTCAGCAATAGTAGTGGAAGAACGCATGTCCATAAACATAAAAATTCTTTCCTCCTTTTTCGGTTGGTGGTAATTTCCTGCGAGGAATTTTAATAATATACCAGGGCCAAATTTATCATTGACTTGTAATAAGAAAAGTGTTAAAAGTGTGATGATACCCCACAAAATAAAATTTGCAATTAAAGTCGGATTAAGAACGAACCAAAAAATCGTTTTCATAGAGTCAAACGAAATCCCTAGTAGCCCAAATTCTCCTATCAACATCGCCAATGAGGCTATCAAAGAGACGAGCACAAAAATCAAGACATAGGCTATGAGCGTGGTGAGCATAGCGAATTTGAAAGATCGTCTACGAAATAATTGGCTATTAACCCAAACAAGCAAGACCCCACCAAGCACCCCAGCAATTAGCCCTACTAATATGGTTGTTAGAAAATAAGCCTTAACGTTGAATTGAGGTGATGGACCTAGGGAATATGGGGAATTGATTACCGTATAATTGAAAAAAAAGAGGAACATATTTAGCAGTACGTAACCAATAGTAATTATGGCTACTTTGCTGAGATTCATCTTTAGCTGTCGGGATAATTTCATTTAATGACTGTTAACTGAAGTATATATATATATATAGCATATGCCTCTAGACTTTCTAAACCTCTTCAATCTAGCTGATTCTTTGGTCAGTTTTAAGTAAATACTTAGAGTCAAGTGTTATATAGTTTGTTAGCTTTCGTTTTTCGATTCTTTTACTCTTTCGTGTTCTGAAATGAAATAGCTGACTGAAGTAGATGGGTTTTCATATCTATTGAGTTGTTCTGCACGGTTAGTAGGTAGCTCAATAGCCTCAGTCAGTACGGATTTTAAGTTGTCTGGTCGTTTTCCCTTAGTATAATTAGGGCATATCTCATGGAAAACTCTTAGACAGTTCGCAGTTGATACGTTGGCTTTTTGATCTCTATAATGTAATAAGAACCATAGTTCTAGGCAGGGATTAGATACCAATAGAGTTCCATCTATTATATTAAATCTTGCTAAAGTGCCTTCCACATCTAAATCATACATAAGAAATACCTGATCCTTTTTGTGAGTCGTTTTAGTCTTTAGATAGCTTGAAATTTTTA
>JBLIIJ010000169.1:0-5561 GCA_047635055.1 Cyclobacteriaceae bacterium
TCTTCTATGCTGCACAGCCCCATTGACCTCTGCCATATTTACCAACTGAAAGACTAAAGAGTAAAGCTGAACATGCTTTTCTGTTAATTCTTTGTTGTTAAAATTTTCCAACTCATTGATCCATGGAATGGCCAATGCCATATCTTCATCTCCGTTTTCAATAAGCACTTCTTTTAGCGCTTTTAGCAAATATTCAAGATCATGATACGGTTTACCTAAAGTCTCTTGGATTTTATCAAGTGTTAAATTCATTATTCATTTACCATTAAAAATGTGAAATAGCCATGCTCCTAGCAATAAAACTGTTAAATTATTAAAAATATTTCAATTTTCAATTCCTTATCCGGAATAACATTGAGTATAACAGAACCGTGTTAACTTTGCTATACATATAAAATAACCCCAAATGGATAACAGAAAGTATTTACCACTTATCATAATATTAATTGTAAGCTTGATCGTCGTTGTAACATTTTCTAATAAAATGTTTTTAACAATCGAAGCAGGTGAAGCAGGAATTTTATTTAAGCCCTTTACTGACGGGTTGAAAAAAGATGTAGTCTACGGACAAGGTTTTCATATGATTGCCCCTTGGAATTCGATGTACCTATATAATGTAAAAGAGCAGAAGGCGGAAGAGTCAATGGATATTCTAGATAAAAATGGTCTATCAATAAATGTTGATATCACTATTCGTTTTAATCCAATTCCAACTAGAATAGGCTACCTACACGAACGATTCGGAAAGGCATACATAGGTTCTCTTGTGATTCCAGAAGTAAGATCTGCAGTTAGACAAGTAATGGGTCGTTATACCGCAGAAGAAATTTACTCGACAAAAAGAGCTGAGGTAGAAACGACGATAATTCAGGAGACAGATAAAACGTTATCAAACGAAAATAATAATATTTTGATGAACGCTTTGCTTATCAGATCTATCAATCTTCCGAAAAATATTAAAAACGCCATAGAAAATAAGTTACAGCAAGAACAAGAAGCGTTGGCTTATGAGTACAAACTAAATAAAGAGAGAAGCGAAGCAGAAAGAAAGCAAATAGCGGCAGATGGTGAAGCAATAGCCAATAAGATCATTAACAGTAGTTTAACTGATAACTTGCTAAAAATGAGAGGTATTGAAGCCACTCAAGAATTATCTAAATCTCCGAATTCAAAGATTATTATTATTGGTGGAGGAAAAGATGGTCTTCCATTAATTTTAAATGCAAACTAAAAAGACTTTATTTTGTTTTTATTATTGAATAAAAGTGAATAAAAAGTAATATTTTCGAACTTAAAATAAATAAATCAAATATGTCAAATACTGCTGAAATTAAAGTTGATGGTAAATCCCACATTCTTCCGTTAATAGAAGGTACGGAGCAAGAGAAAGCCATTGATATCAGTAAGTTGAGAGCTGAGTCTGGTATTATCACAATAGATCCTGGTTTTAAAAATACGGGTTCTACAAAAAGTGCAATAACATTTCTAGACGGTGAAAAAGGAATTCTAACTTATAGAGGTTATCCTATCGAACAACTTGCTGAGAAGTCTACTTTCTTAGAAGTTGCTTACCTTCTAATCTATGGGGAATTACCAAGTACAGCAGAATTTGATAAGTTCAAAACACAAATCACAAATCATACTTTAGTACACGAAGACATTAAAAAGCTTCTTGACGGTTTTCCGTCAACTGCACACCCAATGGGTGTTTTGTCTTCTTTAGTTACTTCTTTGACTGCCTTCTATCCTGAAAGCTTAGATCCGAATAGATCATGGGATGAAGTGAATATGAGCATCATTAGGATCATTGCTAAGATGCCAACATTTGCGGCTTGGTCTTACAAAAACCAAATGGGTCATCCTGTACAATATCCTGATAACAGTTTGGATTATTGTAGTAATTTCCTAAAAATGATGTTCGGTTTACCAACCGAAAATTACAATGTTGATCCTGTAGTCACTCGTGCTTTAGACAAGTTGCTCATTCTTCATGCAGATCACGAACAAAATTGTTCAGCCTCTACAGTAAGAATTGTTGGTAGCTCACAAGCAAGTTTGTATGCTTCACTTTCCGCAGGTATTAATGCGTTATGGGGTCCTCTTCATGGTGGCGCCAATACTGCAGTAATTGAAATGTTGGAAAACATTAAAGCTGATGGCGGAGACACTAAAAAATGGATGGCTAAGGCTAAGGATAAAGATGATCCATTCAGATTGATGGGTTTTGGTCATCGAGTTTATAAAAACTTCGATCCACGCGCTAAAATCATCAAAAAAGCTGCAGACGATGTGCTTGAGGCACTCGGAATAGATGATCCCGTATTGGATATAGCTAAAGGTTTAGAAAAAGAAGCATTAGAGGATCAATACTTCGTTGATAGAAAACTCTATCCGAACGTAGATTTTTACTCTGGAATCATCTATCGTGCATTGGGTATACCTGCAGAGATGTTCACTGTTATGTTTGCTCTTGGGCGATTACCAGGATGGATCGCACAATGGAAAGAGATGAGAGAAAACAAGGAGCCTATCGGTAGACCGAGACAAATCTATGTTGGTAAAAACAAAAGAGATTATGTTTCTTCTGATGAAAGATAAATGAGTCTACATCATATAAAAAAAGGGTTCTTCTAACGAAGAACCCTTTTTTTATGACTTACTAACAAGCTTATTCTTAATATTTTCTATTAAAAATTTCAGCATATATCAGTGCTTTCTTTGCTTCTTCTGGGTCACTCAAACTTTCTCTTATTGAAGATGCAAATTGTGATGGCACTTCCGCATTAGTAGGTGATTGAATTTTAGATTTAAAATGCTCATCCGGAGCAAATTCCAATTCAAAACCTTCCGCACTCTTTACCGACTGTTCATAAACTTTTTTACTTTCCTCATCTGAAAATTGGCGTGACACGCCTTCCTCGAAAGCTGAATTCTTTGACTTTTCAGGAGTCCGCATTTGCACTTTTCGTTCGAATTCGCGTTCCGTCGGATTTACAACTTCTTCTTTTTCCGTTGTAAACTCCTTTAACAAGTCTTCAAAAGTCCTAGTCTTTTGAGGTCTAGATGCTGTAGATGTCATCTCTTCATTAACCGGTTCCTTAGGAGCATTCTTTTTCTTAAGAAATCTTCCAACAAAATAAATCAATCCAAATACTATGTATAGCCAAAATTGAATGTCGTCCATTGTGTGCTTTAATGCTTAATTAATATAAATTTGTTAGCTTATTCCATCCATTAATTGAGTCAATCTACATGCAATTAACACGTCTCGAGATCAAGGGATTTAAAAGTTTCGCTGATAAAGTTACTATAAATTTTGACGAAGGCATAACTGGAATTGTCGGTCCAAACGGATGTGGCAAATCCAACGTCGTTGATTCCATCAGATGGGTATTAGGAGAGCAAAAAACAAGAGTTCTTCGGTCTGACAAAATGGAGAATGTTATTTTTAACGGCACAAAAAAAAGGAAGCCTACACAGCTCGCTGAAGTATCACTCACATTTAATAATACTAAAAACCTCATCCCTACTGAATACACGCATGTAACTGTTACCAGACGATATTTCAGGTCTGGCGAAAGTGAGTATTTATTAAATAATGTGACATGCCGTTTAAAGGATATTACGAATTTATTTCTTGATACTGGAATAGCCTCCAACACTTACGCTATTATCGAACTTAGAATGGTCGATGACCTGCTAAACGATAAAGACAATTCAAGAAGAAGTCTTTTCGAAGAAGCTGCAGGCATCTCAAAATTTAAAATTAGAAAAAAGGAGACCTTAAAGAAACTTGGTGATACCGATGACGATTTAGACCGAGTGGAAGATTTACTTTTTGAAATAGATAAAAACCTCAAGTCTTTAGAGCGTCAAGCTAAACAGACCAAGAAGTATTATGAAATAAAGGAAGATTATAAAAATTTTAGTGTTGGACTAGCCAAAAAGTCAATTGCTCATCAAACAGAAGTTTTCAATAAGGTTGAAAAGCAAATCACTGCCGAGACAGATAAGAAAAGCTCGCTAAACACTCAATTATCAGAAAAAGAAGCACTGATAGAAAAAACAAAAGCTGATCTTATTATCAAAGAAAAGCTTCTCTCATCACGCCAAAAATCGCTTAACCAACATGTTGGAAATATTCGCCAATATGAAAGTGATAAGAAAATAAAGAATGAACGACAAAGGTATTTGAACGACCGAATTGAAAACCTCAAAGAGCAAATTTCGCAGGATAAACAAAGTAATGAGCGAGCCGCATTCTCCATTCAAAGTCTTGATAAGGAAAGAGAAACTGCCGAGAGTATTCTCTCTGATCTAAATAGACGCTTGGAACAATTGAGGGATGATTTTGAAGCTCAAAAAATAAAAACAGCCAACACTCAAAAATTTCTTGATGAAAATAGTCAACAACATTCCGGTAAACGTGAACAAGTTTATCAATTAAGTAAGGACATTGAGGTTCGTGAAATTCAACTGAGTACCTACAAAATAGAAATGGAAGCCTCCCAACAGGACTCTTCTAATCAATCTGAATCACTTAAATCTTTTGACGATAAACTTGAAGAAATCGGTGTGAATCGTGACGCCAAAAACAATCAACTAACTAAACAAAAAAAGACTGAGGAAGACCTTAAATCGAGTATCGATAGCGTAGAACAAAAAATATCGTTACTTAAAGAAGAATTAACCAAAACAAACAGAGCGCTCGATTCAAAAGACAATGAATATAATTTAACCAAATCACTTGTTGATAATCTTGAAGGATTTCCTGAGGCTATTAAATTTCTGAAGAAAAATGCGCAGTGGAAGAA
This sequence comes from Cyclobacteriaceae bacterium, assembly GCA_047635055.1. GTDB lineage: Bacteria > Bacteroidota > Bacteroidia > Cytophagales > Cyclobacteriaceae > JAVJRN01. Next base: position 4,815 of record JBLIIJ010000169.1, read on the forward strand.
TGCTCCATTATTGTCTGATATTATTTCCTGCCCAGAAGAATATCGAATCTCCATAGAGAATTACCTCGAAACCTACATGAATTATTATGTAGTTGACACCATAGAGGATGCGCTGAAGGCTGTCAATTTATTGAGTGACGCTGGCCGAGGAAAAGCCAACTTTTTCATTCTTGATAAATTAGAATCATTTAAAACTGCGGCTGCCTTTCTTGTACCAAGAACCGTTCCTGCAACAGAAATCGTAGAGTATGAAGATAAATTCAAAAAGCTGATTTCGTTTCTTTTAGAGAATGTGTGTATTTATGATGGCGCAATACCAGAAACTAACACTCATGCAATACTTGTAGATAAAGGAGGTAAAACCTCCATAAGAAAGTTTAGCATCTCTGGAGGATCTGTTGGGTTATTTGAAGGAAAAAGAATTGGTAGAGCCAAAAATTTGGAGAAACTAGCCAAAGAGATAAAAGAGCTCAGAACCAAACAAGCCATTGCCGATGAAAGTATTACGCAGCAGCAATCTGAATTGGCTAGATTGAAATCAAGCACAAAGCATGAAGATCTTGAAATACTAACAGAAGAAATAAATCGTATCAATGAAAGCTATGTTACGATCAAGACCAAACAAGAACAATTCGGGCAACTACTCTCTTCAAGCAAAAACAAAAGAGAGGAAATATTATCAAGAATTGGTACGCTTGAATTTGACTTAAGCGATTTAAGACCCCAGCAGAAGATTGCATCTGAACT
>JBLIIJ010000170.1:0-5538 GCA_047635055.1 Cyclobacteriaceae bacterium
CAAGAAAATGAATGTGATCCAAAAAATAGTATTTCCAAAGATGAACGATTTATCCTCTGATAGAAATCTACTTGTTTGAGCAAGGCGAGACGGCCGCCTAGCGATTTGAAATTTTCCGGCAGGCGACCCTATTTTCTTTTTACTCCGTTTTTTAGTAAGAAAAAATGACTGGCCGTCCGCGACTAGCCGTCCGCAACTAGCCGTCCGCGACTGGCCGTCCGCGACTGGCCGTCCAACTTGAGGGTGAAGCTGTATTAGAAGCTCAAAAACTAATACCACTCCTTTAATTTCAGCTACAAAGTGACAGGCTATTAATCAACCTCAGGTAAGTCCCTATATTTTTGAATACCTACCAAACCAGCTTACGGCGTGCAAGTGCCAAAGATCGCAGCGGCATTCATTTTTGCCATTTTAGGCAAAAAAGATATCGCGCTTTTGGCCGGACGCACAGCTCGCAAAGGCGCCCAAATCTTTCAACGCATTTGCCGTGAAGAACTTGTTCGTCATTTAGCATGAAGCCCTTTGAACCTATTAATTTTTATTCTTTTCCATAGCGATCTCATAGACATCTGGCGTACCTGTAATTTTCAGGTTGAGGAAACGCGTGCTTTTACTTTCGTCTTCATATTGAATCTCATCAACCTGGTCGGAGGTATCCCTTTCCTTTTTGGCAAAAAGCTTTTGCATTCCAGCCTTGGCAATCATTTTTAGCGGTATCTGAATATAATATTCCATTTCCTGCGTGATGCTTTGCTTACCGGAAAGCTTAAGATATCCGATGGATGAATTGATATCCATTTTTGGAATGGTCAATGTTCCTTTGTCAAAAATGAAGTTATTTTTCAGCGTATCGAAGCGAATATTATTTAAGTTCTTATCAGTAAAGTAGCTTGACAAGGCGCTGAAGGCGGAGAAGTTGTTTAAACTGCCATTATATATACTGCACTCGATTTGCAATTGGGAATCATCAATAATAGGCACCATGTCCGCATGCATATGTACTTTTCCGCGCAAGCCGCCAGTAAGTTCCCCATGCAGATTTTCGGAAACCAGATAATCCTGGCCGAAGTTTTCGAATTTGAACAGCATTTTATCTAAATCTAAATGTGAGATATTAAGATTTGGACTAAAGTAAATGGCCTTGGGATCAGCGCCATTGAAGTAGCCATTGAGATTGACCTGACCGCCAGCGGCTTGCAATGTCATGGTATCAATATATGCATAATGGTTTTCTTGCACACGACCGGTTATCAGGAAGCTATCGATTAAATAGCGATGGTAGTTCAAATGATCGATTTGCAACTCGAAGTTCATATCGGCAAACGGCAGTTCAAAAACATTAAAAACAGCCTCGTGTTCCTCCGGCGTGATTGTTTTGCCGGCTGGAGGAGGATTGTAGGCAAACAGTTGATCAAAGTCTAGTCGCTTGCTTTCCAACCGAAAGATATGCGGTGTTTTGGTTTGATCCTGATTGAGAAAATAGGTCAGATTTGTATTGAATGCGGAGTTTCCCAATTTGCCACCAAAATCTCGAACTTCCACATGGCTGCTGTCCATAGAGAGCTCCCCTTTGAAATTTTCAAAGCGCATAGGATGTATCTTCATACTGGCTTCCAGTTTGTCAATCTTGAGGTCTGTAGCGATCAATTTCTCATCGAATTCCAGTGTGGTGTATCCGTGGAGTTTTAGTTTTTTAAATTCCTCGTGGTGGTAGTCCTTCGGAAGGTAATTTTCGCCACCATAGGAAAAAAGGTCTTCCAGTTGTATGAGCGTAGAATTCAAATTGAAATCGATGTTTGTGGTTCCTTTCGGATGCTCCTCAAAAAATAGCTCGTAGTTTTCAAGGGAACCATGGAAGTGGAAATCACTTTTGTCGATCATGCCAGTAAAATCTACGATCCGAAAATTCTGCTCATCCACGAATACATCTACATTAAAGTCATGCAAGCGATGTGGATAGTTTGTGAGTTGAGCACTGAGCTTTTCCACGAAAAACTCCCCCATTGGTAGGTTTGGAGATTCGGTAAAAGCACGCGCAGAGCTATTAAATTTGAGACGTAATTGGAGGTCACTTATCTGCTCGTCAATACCGATGGTATCTTCCATGGATTGTGTCAATTCCTGTACATCTATTTGGGAAGAACGAATGTCGAGGATGGCTTCCACTGGTTGATCTGTATGATGGAGAATGGCCGGCAAATCCGAAATACTGGCTTGAATAGCGACATCAGACCCCCCGATTTTAAAGTTAAACTGACGAATATCGGCCTTATGGCCATCCATGGTCGCATCAATATTGATGTCTTTCACAGGGAGATGAAATGAAGTGCTCTTGAAGCTTAAGTTTTCTACTTTTAGTTTGGTGAAGTATGATTCATTAAGTCGCTCAATACTTTTCTCAGGTTGGCTTAGGTCTATGATGTCGTGGAAATTCATCTCCAAAGCAATTTTCCCACTGACATCTTCTAAGTCTTTAATCTCGAAAAAATCTGTTAGGAAGTCGAGGTTAAATTCTGAGTTTAGCTGCACATCAATGTTGGGTGACTCAAAATTTTCTACTTTGATATCCGCGGAGAAATTGCCACTTTCTGGTTTTGCCGAAAAGTCCGCAATGGTCAATAGCATGGTCGATGGATCTTGAAGCGCTCCATTGGTAAAATGCCCTTTGAAAAACAACTCGTTAACTTCTTTTCCTGCTACCTTATTGTGGACAAAAGCTTCAGAACAACCGAAATTGATGTCGATCTGAGGGGAATATTCATTGATGGATCGCCCTTTGACCGTCGCGTCAAAATAGATGTTCCCTCCGTTTTCGTAGCGGGTAGTTAGCGGGAGGAGTTCTTCCGGAACAAAAGCCAATATAAGATCGAAGTTGGGCTTTCTGCCACTGAAAGTAAGGTCGAGATTCATGTCGTTTTCAAGGTCGATGGAGCCTTCCATGAGGAACAGCGCTTTTTCAATAATCAGCGCTGAAGGCTGCACGTTAAGCACACGATCGATAAGGGTCACCGCTCCATGTAGCTCAACATGTTTGTGATGTAAAAAGGACGTGTCATTATCCAAGATGAGATTGAATAAAAATCGACTGTCCAAGAACGCTTCAATGTTTTCTCCTTTTGTTTTAAAGCTTGCGCGTCCATCCTCAATAAAAGCTTCGACTAGAATGTTATTTTCTTCATTGAGCTTGAGCAAGTCAATGTTGGTAAGTTCAATGGCCTGAAGATCCAAATGTAAGGATTCTTCAAGGTCTGAAAACTCCTCTTTCGCTTGCCCACTCGTTAATGCATTGGCTATGTTAAAAGATCCATCGCTATGCTGCACAAGTTTTAGGAAACCGCTCTTAAGTTTCAATTTCTTTACTTCGTAATCTCCTGATATAATGGTGTAAATATCGAATCCGATATACGCATCGGCCACCTGCAAGAGCAACGCACCATCCGATGCTTTACTTTCGTAAATCTCAAGGTCTTCAAGGTCTATGGACATATATGGAAAATTCTCAAACGGAGAAATGTGACTTCCGCCAAGGACGATCCGACCTTCAAAATTTTCATTGAGTTGAGCCAAAGTTTCCTTTACAATTTTCCCCTGAAAAGTAATCGCAATCCCAAGCACGAGGATTATCAGTAGGAGAGGAATACCCATAATTAATAAGAGCGTTTTATACCAGCGAGGGGGATTTTTTGAAGCAACCATAATACGACAAAATAGTGAATTAATTTGAGCAATCTGTATTTGGCCTATTGAAAAAAGCGGAGAGACGAACTCCAGACCTTACTTTCTCTCTTTGCTGACATTAGTCTATTCACCACGAAGTTTTACCCAGACTAGCTAAAATTGCTGGTTGCTAAAAGACTTCCAATAATGCATGAATCATTGACCTTTTTGTTAAAGGTCGATGAGCGTTTTTTAATGTTGCTTGAATCCAAAATTGGAATAAAACTATTGGCCTCCATAGATATTTTGTCTAGGTTGCTATTCAAAAAAGGCCTCAATACTAAGTCCACAGATGACTACTGTCTTGCTTATCTGCTCGGATCAAAAGCCATCTTTCATCTGAGATTTTAAAAGCGCTTGAGAAAACCGACCTTAAGGATTGGTGGGGCTTTCAGCATGTACCATGAGGTCTACAGAAAGGTTGATCATCTTTTTGTAGACGAATCCTAGGCATGGGACAAAATAGGGAACATCATTTTACTATTCTTAAATAACCCCCATTTATCATCCAATACAAAAAGCGTATCATCTTGTTGAAAAATATTTTCATCAAAACTGTCCCTTTCTTTAGGCGTAAAGCCCAAAACTACCCTTGTTATTTTCTCGTTTGTTAGTGCTGAAATTACGTCCTTGATTGCAATCTCTTTTTCGCAAAAGATATCCTTGATATATAAAATATGGTCATCGTACGTTGCGATAGCAATTACCGCCAGTTCTTTGCTAAAGTAAACATCTTCGCTCATGAAGGAGGTGCAATAAAACATCACTAAAGAAGCATTATCATCCATTGACAGTTGTGAAAACTGAGTTGACTGTTTGACTTTCTGATAAAGAAACTTTTCCTCCTCTTTATCAGACATATTCAGCTGGGTAAAATTAGCTGTGGTTTCTCCTGACTTGATTTCTAATGAGTGTTGATACTCCTCAGCAGGTTTAAAGCCAAATTTTGGATAAAAATTAAGGACACTGTCGTTGGCGAAAAGATAAATCAAATCGCATTTTCCCCGCCATTCCGCAAGCACCTTTTCTAGAAGGAATCTATTCAAACCTTGATGTCTATAGTCTTCGTCCGTCATGACTGTGCCGATCTGTATAGACGTTCTTTTCATTCCGCCTACTATAAAATCAATGACATTTACGGAGACATTAGCAACAATATTGGTTCCGTCTGCAATGGAATAAGGTATATACCTATCGCTCCAATACCCATTTTGATACCAACCCTCAAAATCAAAATGGTATATTTTTCTTGTTAACCTGTTAAAACTATTCCTCAGGCTAGTGTCACTTTTATAGTTGACAACATAGCCATAGACTTTTCCATTTATAATAACCTTTTCCAAAATATGCGATTTAAATAAACCCTACAAGGGTGCTTTACATTTTATACGTTTCGTCATTATTCCCTTCTCTCTTAACAAAGATTACTTATTGCAAGCCAGCTCTCGTACAAAATTCCAATAATTTCGAGGAGTACCCGTCGATATTGTCAAAGTATATAAATATCGTGGATATCTAGGCAAAAAACATTGGCCTATCCATTCCTCCATTTAGGGAGTTTCCATGCATTTTTCTCCAATTATTGGCGCTATGCAAATGCCTATTTGCTTATTGACGGTGGTTTTCGAGGTTACTGTTCTTGCCCGATTTGACAAAGTATTGCAAGGATCTTTTACCCAGATTAGCCAGTCATGTCTCACAAGTATTCTGACATCCATTTTAACCCCCCAAAAGATTTATCATTTCCCGATTAAATATTACTTAAAAAATAATGTGTTGTTTTGCGCAAGGAACAAAAATGAAAGAATAAACGCGCTGAAT
>JBLIIJ010000171.1:0-5469 GCA_047635055.1 Cyclobacteriaceae bacterium
ATTAGGTGCGGCCGGCTAGGTGCGGCCGGCTAGGTGCGGCCGGCTAGGTGCGGCCGGCTAGGTGCGGCCGGCTAGGTGCGGCCGGCTAGGTGCGGCCGGCTAGGTGCGGCCGGCTAGGTGCGGCCGGGCGGGAGGATTGAGCACCACTACGAGGTAACATGCTGTAAGTTGGTAATGGAAAATATAGTTTATAACGTTTCACAAAAGAGCAGTAGTGAAATTAAATGCTGTTACAATCTTATAGAAATATACCAATATTAAAGAAATAACGGTTCGAGTATGAACCCAAACCGCTATTGCTTTTAAAGCTTGTTGTATTCCGTTTTTTATTTTCTTAGCCAATTGAAAAACCTTTTATTAATAAATGGGATATAGCCCCAAACCATTAAAGGAACGAGTATCAAACTCAAAATAAAGTTTTGTAAAAGACTTGGGGTTTCTGTCATTAAAGGTGTTAGACTTTTAAAAAGTAATGTGAATACAGGATAAATAAAGAGCCAAATTAGTAATGCAAATTTGTGCTTCTTTGGTTGTGAATTTTGGCTCATCCCATTAATTATTTTGTGAAAAATGATTGATTACATTTTTGTTAAATAACAAATAGATTACTACTAGTTGAACACAAAAGAACGTACCAATTGCTCCAAAAATCATTTCTGGCGGATTAGATACTTGAGGACTAAGGTATTCTGTTAACAGACCATTTGCATAATCAAATGCACCAATGCAGTTGTAAGCGATTAATGCTCCCCAAACCCTTAATCCACTTTTTTTATAAGCTAAATAGGCCATTAATGGTGCCAGTAATCCTAAAGTTGTATCTGTTGCCCAAGGGCCAAGCCATTCGTTTGGGTCTGTACCTCCAAGCATTTCTAAACCCGGGAAATAGGTAACTACTGAAAATCTACTAAAGGTTAAGGCTATCAGTATACTAATCCATTTTATTTGTTTAGGACGCTTGAGTGTTTCACGTAGATTATTCATTTCTTCCTGTCTATTTAAGATTTTAACAATGACACAAAGTTGCCGTCATTCAGAAAGCTGTGCATTGATGTAGATCAAGAAATGAATTATGAATTATTATCGTCGGGAAAGCACTTTTCTAACTCTGCTCAAGGCTTCGGGAGTAATACCTAAGTAAGAAGCAATCATTCGCTGAGGAACTCTTTGTGTAATATCAGGATAAGTACCAATGAAATGTTCATAACGTTCAAGTGCATTGGAACTCATTAATTTAATAATACGACTTTGTAAGGTCTCTAATCGTTTCACCAAAGAGTAGACATTTGCATTTTGAATGGTAGCTTCTTTCTCTGAAACTATAAGTACGGAGTCTTCTAACGCATCTATAAATAATTCACAGGGTGTTTTAGCATCACAATTATCAGCTACTAGCCAGTCTTCAGGTGCGAACATATAAATGTGTTCTTTGCCTTTGTCGTCAATGGAATAACTGCGCAACAAACCTGATTCAACTTCATATGCTTTTGAGTCAAGGTCTCCTTTACATTGTATTATTTGTCCTTTTTTTACTTTTAATGATCTCAATTGGTGAAGGTTTTGTCAAAGATTGATAACTAAAGAATAACGCAATACCCTTAAAATTATGAATACAACTTGAATCGCCTAAGCGATTCCTATTTATATCATGGAAGATACCGCCTTTGTGTGAGATGTGCTTTTGGGGATGTTCCGAAAATGGGAGGTGAGAGCATATGACTTTGGTCATGTTGGTATCTTTGGCCGGACGCTAAAAGTGCAGTAGGGGGAGGTCTAAATGCAATTAAGGTGCTATTGACACTACTTGTTATTTGCTTTCCATACTAAGCTAACCCATTCTCGGTCATACATTTTTGTTCTACAAATCCCATACATTCGCCATCGTATGGCGAACCAAGATCAGTTGGAATCCACAATCGCAACGAACAAAAACAAACTGTTCGGATTCATACGAAAGCGCGTCAAAACGAACGAAGATGCGGAAGACATCATTCAGGACGTCTGGTACCAGTTTAGCAGACTCATCAACCTGGACGAAATAGAAAGTATTAGTGGGTGGCTCTATCGGGTAGCCAGAAACAGGATTACAGACCTCTACCGAAAATCAAGAGAGGAGCCAGTGGAGGAATTGCTCTTTCTGGATGGGGACGATGCTGATATGCGAGACATCCTCTTTGGGCAGGCGGAAACCATTTCTGATCAGCTATTCAAAGACCTATTCTGGGAGGAGTTGATGGATGCATTGGAAGAACTCCCTGCAGAGCAGCGAGAAGTTTTCGTCAAATCCGAATTGGAAGGCATGAAGCTCAGAGAAATTGCTGAGGAGAAGAAAGAAAGTATTAAAACGATTACTTCAAGAAAAGGGTATGCAGTGAAGCACCTGAGAAGTCGATTAATAAAATTATATGATGAACTTTAAAGACCCTATTTATGAAAAAGAGATTTGGTTTTAAAATAGCTAGCATGGTGATGATGGTCCTCATCTTTGTCTTTGGGTTGTCAGCCATCGTGATGTACTTGTGGAATTATGCGCTGGTGCCGACACTCGACCTCAATCCATTGGGGTACTGGCAGGCCATGGCGATCCTGGTGCTTAGTAAGATTTTATTTACCGGGATAAGTCCGCGAAAACCCGGAAGCCCCTGGAGGGAACGTTGGAAGGGCAAATATCAAAACATGTCGGGCGAGGAGCGCCAGGTGTTTCGCGACCGATGGAAGAAGCGTTGTGGGTTGGAGGAAAAAAAATCATCTGATAATCAATGACTTACGAATTATTTCAAGGAGATTAAAGTAAAACATCGAGATCTCCGTCTTCTTAATTGTAGTACGATTTTAACTAAACAATTAAGAAATGAATTCGAGAATTTTAAAACTTATTATAGGTGGTGCGCTTCTAGGAGCAGCCATATTTTTTATCCCCTTCTTTTTGCTCAAAGTAGCGGTGTTCATCCTGATCTTCGGATTGTTCCGATGGATGTTTAAAGGAAAAGGGAGATCTGGCCGCTGGGCTGGGTTTGCGGACCGCATTCGTTCCATGAGTGACGAAGAGTACGACAACTTTAAAGCTGGTGGTCACGGACCTTGTGGCAGAAGTAGAAATAAATTAGCAACCGAAAGAGTACAATCATGAAAAAGTCAACAAGAATAATAACTGTGGTGCTATCAGCAGCATTGACATTTGGCGCTTTGTACGTCACCCTGGGAAAGGACTTTAGAAAGAATCATTTCGAACGACACGGATATGAGTGTTTGAGTGAAACGGAAACAAAGCCTTCGACCGTTTAGCGAACAGCAGAGTTGAATAATACCACCAGGGAGATTCTTTGGTGGTATTTTCATTTCCCTAAAGACGAATTAAGTTGCACAGAAAGGAGTGCATCCAGTAACCATAGTTAAGATTTAAAAACATTGTTCCAATTTAGAAATGTGTTTTCATACTATTTTATTCAAATTGGCTCTAACGTTCAATGTATAAGTAGCGGATTAAAAATCCACTAACCTCTCGTCTTGTACATAGCCACGCCTAGCCGTCCGCGCCTTAATCTAAATTTAAACCTTGTGACGGACTGGGCGTCCCCGACTTTCCAATCCCCACGAAAATGGCTTGAGCGATAAAACCTCATTCAATCATTGCTGTTGTTAACCTCTTCTTTCATATCTGATAGCAGTTGAGATATAAGCATGTCTATTCCTTCACTTGCACTAGGACATTTGTTTTGAACCACCTTTCCTTTCCAGTCAATTAGTATACTATGGGGCAATGCGTCTATCCCGTAATCTTTTTTGAGTTTATCATTCCATGCCTTTTCAGAAAGTAAGTTGATTGTTCGTAAGTTATGTTGCTGTACTAATTCTTTCCATTTATCTGGATGTGAATCTATACATATGTTAATCACATCTACTGGCTCATTTTGGAATTTATCAATGAGGTCGTTCTCATTAGGAAATTCCTTAATGCAGGGTTTACACCAAGTTGCCCAAAAATTAACAAGCACAATTTTTCCGAGAAATTGATCAGGTTCAAAATTTGAATTACTTGTATCAGGCAGATAAAAGTATGGCCATTCAGAACCTTTGGGCAAAATTGGGTTTGAACTCAAATAATTTTTCAGATAAGTGGCTAATTTTTCATTGTCAACCAGGCTCAACCAATCTTTTTGAAAGATATAGCTCCTACGTTCGATTATATTTCCTAGAAGAAACGCTGTGTAAACATCTTTCACATCCCCAGTCAAATTATGCTCAATTATTTCAATTTGTTTGGTGTAAAACTTAATCCATTCATCCTGTGAGCTTGGCATCTCAGTTTTGAAAAGAGGGTCAGAAGAATAACCAATATAGTCACTAAGAAAATACATGTATCGCATATTACCCAACATGTTTTTATTATTTATTGCTAATGATCCTATAGTCTTTTCTAGGAATTTTTCTGGAATTGAATCGATTTTGTCGAGCATTACTTTTCTGTAGAAAAGGCTGTTTAATTTGAAGTGAGCATTTAAATATTTCAACCGTTGACCTTCAAATGCCTTATACCATTTTGGTAATTTCAGTCCATGCCTTTCAAGATAATTTGTATGATCCTTAGTAATCGAATCATTGAAGTTGATCAGGTCAATAATAGAACTATTCCCATGTGTCATATTGATTCTTGGCATCCAGTCTGCTTCGATAGAGTTGAAGGCTGTTGCTTTGCCCAAAAGAAATTCATTGATAATATTTAGATCACCGAAGAAATGAACTTCAGAAAGTTCACCCTTTACAACTATCTGATCTGCAGAATTGGGCTTTGAGAAAATTTTAAATTCTTTATCTCCTATGTTGAGATTGTAATATGTAGGTCCTTGTGTTATAAGGTCAACGTAAAGTGAGGCACCTTCAAGAATTACCGTGTCTACCTCTTGTGATTTCCATGGTAATAAATACCAATTTTCAATACCAATTTTAATTGAATTGCCTGTTTCGTTTTTAATCGTTAACGAACTTCTTCCTTCAAGTTCGAATACCATTATTGGCTCTTCAGATTGACAAGATAAAAGAATCGCTAATTGAATTAATAACAACTGAAGGATGGGTATTTTGAAATTCATGTACTCAATTGTGGTTAACACCTAGATATGGCTAGGCCTAGCTTAATTGTAGCTAAAAGTAATGAACCCACAGCTATGCGCAAAAGCATCGGATGAGAAAGACCGGTAAGTGTCGATCCATAGTTCTCTTAACTCTACACAGCAGGTCAGATTAAGAACTTCAGCTGTGAGAGAATGGACTACTTAGTGCAATCGTGTTAGAGGGCACAGAGAGATATGAGCTATAGCGGGTGTTATCACTTTAACTCTGCGTTTCTGCAAGTCAATTAGTACCAAGAAGAGATCCTAGAGCGCACAACATTTGGTGCGACCGGCTAGGTGCGACCGGCTAGGTGCGACCGGCTAGGTGCGACCGGCTAGGTGCGACCGGCTAGGTGCG
>JBLIIJ010000172.1:0-5461 GCA_047635055.1 Cyclobacteriaceae bacterium
GCTCGGAAGATGTGATGAATTCAAAAGCTTTGTCGTATTCAGCCATCAACATGTTAGCTGCTGCAAGATTGGCACCTACAGAAGCTTCGTTACTATTCTTATTACTGGCTATTTCTAACTGTGTAACTGCACTTTCTAACGCTTTCTTCATATCAGCTCCTTCAGAGGCCATTGCCATTTGAATATAAACAGCACCTAAGTTGTTATGAGCAGCCCACGATCCTGATTTCTTTGTAGAAGCCAAGTAGATAGCTTCTTTTTCAGCTAATACAGGGGTCAAAGTTGCTCCAAACATTAATTCCTGAGCATTTAAAGTGTCAACACTAATTTCACCTGCACCAATCTGCTTTGCTAAAATCGCAATTTCAGGATTAGATTTTTTAGGCTTAACAGTAAGAATTTCAGTTTTTGCTGTTCTTAATCCAGGATAAACTTCTTTTAATAACTTATCATAAAAGGACAAAGTCTTTAATGATTTCTCTTTTTCTTCGAAAGTTCCTGTGCCATTGATGATCTTATTCACTTGTCCTTTAGACTCAACATTAATGCCAGTGTAAGTAATCAGGGCACTCTTTAATGTTCCCCAATTTTGAACAACAGGTTTCAGAATAAACTTAATAGAATCTGATTTTCCCATGTAGTCGTATTTCTTCATCTGCTTTCTGTAATAAGCTTCGATAGATGAAGCTCGATCCTCAGATAAGTCGCTATTGATGGTTTCGGTACCTTCTGGTGAGTGAGTACCAGTGATAGTAACAGTTCTAGTCACATTCTTTTCAGCAATGAATGCAGACAAATTCTTTGTTTTTTCTCCATTTGATTTACCATCTGTTTCTATTCTTGCATTCAGCGTACTTCTGCCTTGTTCGAAAAAGAAAGAGACCTTTGTCGGAATCAATTCTTCCTTATCATTATAATCATGATCGGCATAAGAAGCAAAAGCAATTGGCTTTGCGAAAGAAGAGGTCATTATTAAACCTTTAGCTACTTCCATTCTTGGAGAAGTCTTTGCTTTTCCAGACTTAGGATCTGAAGCTACGCCTTCTACGAATAATGTTCCTGGGTTCAAACCATCTTGGTAATCAAAAGAAAAACTTTGGGTTTTTCTAGAAGTACTAGAGCTACTGTTTGGAAAGTCAGCTGCTTTAAATTCAACTGAACCAACTTTGATTTCTTGATCACCAAATTGATAGATAGTGTTTATTGTGAATATTTTTCCAGTAGGGAGCATTTTTGGGGGGAGTACCGCAGACAGATCGAATGGTACTTGTCCACCGTGCACCTCTAAAGGATTAGGATTGACTTGTAGATCTTGATCAGAAGCAAGCTTGACCATCTTGCCAAGCGTACAACTTGAAAGGATTGCTGCGCCAACAAGTACTGCTATCGCCAGGTTAAGTTTTCTCATTAGGATAATTTTTAAAATTTCAGTTATAACAATGTTCGTTTCTACGATAATAACTGCAATATTACTTAAAATAATAGTTAGTTCTTATTTGGTTTCGCAAATTCTATGCGCATTTATTAGATTTGCTTTAAACAACAAGTTTATAATGCAAAGGTTTATAGAAAATTATGCTTTCGGTGTTTGTACTAAACTAGGTGAGAAGATGCGGATTCCAACCTCTAGTATTCGGATGTTTTTTATTTATACATCTTTCCTCGCCTTTGGCTCACCAATTTTAGTTTACTTATCATTAGCATTTATTATGAATTTTCGTAAAATGTATAGAAGAAGAGACAACTCTGTCTGGTATTATTAATTCAAAGTTCATCGAATGTTCTTTTTCCTCTTAAATAATATTCTGACACAATTGATTTAGTGAAGTAGTTTTTATTGTGTCTATTGAATGAATCCTTTTCTTTTTTATGTTTGATAAAAGCAATCCATGCTTTAATCACAGCTGAACCGTGTTTTGAGCCTAACTTTACACCTAATAAAGTAGCTGCAGCTAAATCTAAGAAAACTCTCAAGAACAAAATGGGCATTAAACTAGACGCGGGTAAGTTTTTGTAAAGGGTCAACAGATTGTTCCGTATGTTCAAAAAAGTTTTCTTCGGGCTTTGCTTATTCAATGTGCCTCCACCAACGTGATACACGGTTGATTTTGGTTGATACTTGATTTGATATCCTCTATTATTGAGTCTCCAGCAAAGGTCGATCTCTTCCATGTGAGCAAAAAAGGAATTATCAAACCCTCCAATATCCTTAAATACTTTTGCTCTGATAATAAAACAAGCGCCTGTTGCCCAAAAAATCTGTGTAGGATCCTCATATTGTCCGACATCCTTTTCAAGAGTATTAAAAATTCTTCCTCGACAAAATGGATAACCTAATTTATCGATGTAGCCGCCGGCTGCTCCAGCATATTCAAATCTATCCTTATTGTTGAAGTCTTTGATTTTTGGTTGGGCGGCAGCTACTTCACCTTCTTTTTCAAGCAGACTTATGAGAGGATATGTCCAATCGTCGGTAACCTCGACATCAGAGTTTAACAGTATTATAAACTCGTTCGGTAAATCTTTCAAAGCTTGGTTATAACCTCCAGCATAACCGAAATTTTCCTCTAGCTCTATGACTCTAATTCTATCCGCGAATTTTTTTAGAATTTCTAGTGAATTGTCTGTTGATTTATTGTCGGCGACTATTAAATCACAATTGTAGGTGTACGCTATTAAGGTTGGTAAGAATTGATCAAGAAAATGTGCTCCGTTGTAATTGAGAATTACGACAGCAGTACTTGACATTACATCATGCTGTTTATGTCAAACCCAGGAATATTTGGTATCATGCCTTGTGTAGCATTTTTCATATGCTCCTTTGATTTTATATCGACTTCAATCATTGCTTTATTCACAGCTGCTACAATGAGATCTTTCATCATATCAGCATCATCTGCATTGATTATTGATGGGTCAATAGTAAGGTTGATGATCTCTTTTTGCCCATTAACCTTTGCAATTACCATTCCAGCCCCAGATTCGCTTTGTGCTGTGATACCTTTTAATTCATCTTGGGCGTCTTTCATCTTAGATTGAACATCTTTTAACTGACCCATCATTTTCATCATATCGAACATAAATGCAAAGAATTAATTTTTTATTAATACAAAGCTACCTACTTGCTTTTGAATCTCACCTTCAATATTAAATTGAATCTTGTAACTATAAGTACCAGCTGGGGCAATTTCGTCTTTTATGTAACCATCCCATCCTAGCCAAGGTTGCGTTGAATGGTATATATTTTTTCCCCACCGGTCGAATATAAACAGCTGACCATCAATATTTGGGAGGCCAAAAAATTCATATAAATCGTTTAAACCATCATTATTTGGCGTAAAGGCATTTGGCGTATGAATTATGAATTTATAGGTACTCTTTAATTCATTGGAAAATATCTTCACACCAGATTCAATTGTATAGCTTGATCTAATACTTTGGACATTACCAAGTTCAGGAAATAGCTTAATATCAGTTGCAAACGATGCTGTTATTGATGAGGTGCTGTCTTGATTATATAGAATAATCAAGGAATCAGTTATCGATGCGGAAAGCATCGGACGTATTTGATTTGTTCTTAAGATGTTATTTTCTCTATCCTTTGATACTATGGCCTGATATGGAGGAGTGACAACAGTACTCCATATGACTTGACTACAGCTATCTATTTTATCCACTTTATATTGATAAAATCTATTGCCAAAAATATTCTCGTCCAAAAATGAATTTTGAGTAGTATCTAAAATGATGAACGCATCATTATTTGCCGATCTTGAAATTACATGATTCCAGGAGGTTTCGGGAAGCATAATGCGGATATTGTCACCTATATATGTGGCGTACACATTTTTAAGATCATCATAATGTCGGACAGGAACATTACAAAATTGGCTGCTATTTACTGTCAAATTATCGCAAGCATTGATTGATTTTATTTGAACACAATATTTGGAAAAATCTAAGTCTTGCAAGGATATTATTATCGAAATACTGTCTTTTAAGCTGCCTTCGTAAAAATTAACAAATGAATTAGCATTATCTAGCGAATAGCTTAGTTCATACTTAACCGAATGATTAAATAGGCCAGTCACCGAAAGTTGATAAAAGCCTTTGCAAGCTTCTTGCAAATAGATACTATCTATTTTTGGAGTCGACAATGGTTGGAAAAAAGGTACTGACTTAGTCAAGCTGCCGCAATCTTTATTGAAAGAGTCATTAAAAAGACCTCTTATATTTACGTCGTTACTATTACCTCGAACAATATTAAATGACTTTTGCTTTGTGATGAAAAAACTATCTAGGGACGAGTATTGGTACAAATCATAGTTATCATCGGTAATTGATATATTGAAAGAAGAATTTTCACATAGGAAAATGTCAAATTGAGGTTGCCGGCTATCTATTAGGGTGAATAAAATTGTGTCAGATTTTGGCTTAACATCTTCCCCTACAAACTGCACTATTTTATAAATCCCTGGACTATTGTAGGTGTAAAATGTATCTAAACTTTCCTCAATTCCATCTTCATAAGAATACAGTCTACTAATATTGCCAAACGTATCGAGCTGAGTTATATGGACTGTTGTTGGATTACAACCTTTATTATAATCAATAGAGAATCTACCTAGTGGGCTCAATATTTGAGCACTAGCGATCGCGTAGATGGTGATTAATGTAATTGATATGTAAATCCTCAAGATCATATTGCAATAAAGAGAACGATCCGTTCTATAGTTGAGTAGGTTTTAAAACGCTAATTATTTCACTTATTGTCATTTCCTTTTGATCACCTGTTTCCATGTTCTTTAACGTGTATCTTTTTTTAGCTATTTCTTCTGACCCAATAATTAAAGTGTGTCTAGCGGCTATTTTATTTGCATATGCCATTTGCTTTTTTATTTTCACAACGTCAGGATAGAGAAAGACCTTAATTCCAGAACGGCGAAGACTGTTCAATACCATAACTCCATGATTTAAGGACTCTTGATCAAAATGGCCGATCACAACATCTATTTCATTGCCAAGTAAATTAGGGAAAAGGTTTTTTTCCTCTAGCACATCCATTATTCTGTCGAGACCAAAAGAGATACCTACTCCTGAAATATTTGATAAACCGAATACCCCAGTTAGATTATCATAACGACCACCTCCACAAATACTTCCGATATTGACATCTTTTGCTTTTACTTCGAAAATCATTCCCGTATAATAGGAGAGTCCTCTAGCCAAACTAAAATCCAATTCAACTTTAGGTTTTTCAATTACCTGAGTGAGTAAGTCAAAAAAGATTGTCAAGTCCTTAATTCCTTTATTTTCTGGCAGAAGGTTATTTAGTCTAGTAAGTAACACCTCGACATTTGCATTATCGTTAGAAGAGGTTAATTCAAAATAGTTAGTCAACTTGCTTTCCTCTGCGCCAAGCTCCAATAGCTCATTGTGAACCTTCTCTTGGGGAACTTTA
>JBLIIJ010000173.1:0-5459 GCA_047635055.1 Cyclobacteriaceae bacterium
TCAACGTTCAATTTGTTTATTATTTTTGACCAAGAGCAAATACCTTTATTCCCGTATACCCGAACATGAAAAAGAAGATACTAATCATAGAAGATCAGCTTGAAGTACGTGAAAATATTGAGGAGCTACTCGAATTATCGAATTACGAGCCAATCACCGCTGAAAATGGTAAGGTCGGAATAAAAAAAGCATTAGAAGTCAAGCCAGATCTTATATTATGTGATATCATGATGCCAGAAATGGATGGCTATGAAGTACTTTATCTCTTAGGAAAAAATCCTGATGTAGCGAACATTCCTTTTATTTTCTTAACCGCAAAATCGGAACAAACAGACTTCAGAAAAGGAATGAATCTTGGTGCCGATGATTACATCACCAAGCCTTTTGAAGAAATAGAATTACTAAATGCTGTAGAGCGAAGACTTAATAAGTACGAACAGTTATTGGCACATGATAATCTAGAACAATTTGTAGAGAGTGCTAGAAATTATGCCGAGTTAAGTCAACTTGAAAAGGAAGCTAAAACAAGAAAATTCAAGAAAAAAGACGTCATCTATCGTCAAGGTGACTTTGCTTCCTACTCCTTCAAAATAAAGTATGGAAAAGTTAAAACCTATCAGATCAATCCAGACGGGAAAGAGTTTATTCATGATATATTGAAAGATGGTGCTTTTTTAGGCGAAAATGCATTGATTCAAGATGCTGATAGAACTGAATTTGCGGAAGCATTGGAGGACACAGAACTATTATTAATCCCTCGCAAAGACTTTCAAGATTTAATTTTTCAAAACAGAGATGTGTCTGGTCAATTTATCAAAATGCTTTCTCAAAATCTTGTCGAAAAAGAAAAGGAATTAGTGGAAATGGCCTACGACACAGTAAGAAAAAGAACGGCAGATGCCCTAATGAAACTCAACGAAACATATAAATCAGCCTCCCCAAATGTTAAATTTGACATATCTAGATCGGATTTAGCAAGCATGGTTGGAACGGCAACTGAGTCTGTTATTCGAATATTATCTGAATTTAAGAAAGACGGAATAATCAAAATTGAAGGTAGTACCGTCCATATTCTGAATACTGATAAACTACTTAGGATTAAATATTAAAACCAATGAACTTGGCCGCTCTGGTAGCCTAGCGTTTTCACCACTTCTCTAGTGTTGATTTAAATGGATTATAAACAAGTTTTTGAAAGATTCGTCCCTTTACCTTCGGTAGATTATTGTCATCAACTGTGGGAGAAGCTCGGGTTTGATTTTAAAATAAAGAGAGCCCGACAAACCAAATTCGGAGATTATCGCCACGATTTCAGAACCAGTAAGCACACCATCACCATTAACAATGACTTAAACCAATATGCGTTTTTAGTAACTTATCTTCATGAGGTTGCTCATTTGGTCACATTCAACGAATATAAAGGTCGGGTCAGTCCTCACGGCATTGAATGGAAAAACAATTTTGTGAAAGTTGTGCAGCCTGTTCTTAATGAACGAACATTTCCCACCAATGTACTGCTAGCATTAAATAACTATTTTAAAAACCCAAAAGCCTCGAGCTGTTCAGACCCAATCCTCTACAACGTTCTTAAACGATTTGATAAGCCTACAGGTAAGGTATTGCTTAGCAGCTTAAAAATTGGAGATCACTTCTACTTCAATAAGAAAGAGTTCAAAAAACTCGAAAGCAAAAGAACACGCTGCGTGTGCTTGGAAGTAGGATCAAACAGGAAATATCTCATTTCTGAAATAGCCGATGTTGAAAATATCTAATGTGATTAAAAGTTGATGAATATTATTATTTATGGTCTACCCTATTTAGGGTATATTCACTCAAATATCTGTGCTTAATGAATTCTATTGCAATATATAATTTTAAAGGTGGTGTTGGCAAAACAACAACAACCCTAAATCTTGGCCATAGTTGGTCAAAAACTTACAAGGTTTTGCTGATTGATATGGACCCTCAGTGCAACCTAACTAACGCGCTTGGTAAGTCTGAATCAAAAAACACTGTTCATACCTACGTAAAGGGTCTACTACACCATCATGATGTTCATTTGCCGATTCAAACAGTAAAACCCTACCTCGACATTATTTCTGGAGACTACAAAATGGCTGAGATTGAAACGAATCATCAGTTTATTTCATTTGGCGAGGAAATGATCAGGAAATTACTAGTAACAGTTAAAAGTGAGTATGACGTAGTTTTGATTGACTGTCCTACCAATTTTGGTGTTTTAGTTAAAGCTATTCTAACATCTTCCCAAAAAGTATTAATCCCATCTGTTGCAGACTCTTTTTCAAAAACAGGAATCGATCGCTTGTTCAGTTTTCTTTCTGACATTCAAAAGGAAAAAACGCTGAATGTCTTAGGGGTATTTTGCAACATGTTTAATCCAAATAATAACTACGCGAAGAAAAACCTTGAATTATTAAAGCAGCATTATGGTGCGTTAGTACTCGATGAGACTATTAGTAAATCAGTTCATGTTAGTGAAGCAAACGAAGCAGGATTACAAATTGAGCAACTATCAGATACCGCTACCATTGCCAAGGAATTTGATCAACTAAGTGAAGCGTTATTAGATAGACTAAATGGCAACTACTTGGTGAATGACTATTCTGTAACTAATGGTTAAAAAAAGTCCTTACCTGAATCCACTGACTTGAAGGATATTTAATATTTGACGTTACTTTCCTCCTTCTAAATCTGTTTTATTACCCTGAAAATCCAGCATATTTC
This sequence comes from Cyclobacteriaceae bacterium, assembly GCA_047635055.1. GTDB lineage: Bacteria > Bacteroidota > Bacteroidia > Cytophagales > Cyclobacteriaceae > JAVJRN01. The sequence goes on from JBLIIJ010000173.1 coordinate 2,746, forward strand.
AACGCTCACAGCTACGCTCAGGACAATATTTGAATGAAATCATGAGGTATGTATTTATAGATTCTATCTGGAATATGTGCTTAATCAGGTTTTAGGTTCAATTTGCACCTCTTTGTCCTCACGAATAATAAGTGTAAGTCCATCGCTCCATGTGTATTGGTTATTATTCATACCACTTGCAAAAAATGAAAATGCAGTGTCCTGATTTTTCCTATTGGAAGTCCTAAAGAACATAGGATCGCCACTGATAGGGCTTGAAATGTCTTTTCCCACTTACTATTGAAAAGTTGGAAATTATGGACAATCAAGAATCTCGGAGCAAGCGAGGTATGAAGGCAGATAATTCCTTTTTATTCGATGGAAACGTTTGGCAATAATACCAAAAAAGTGCTATGAACGAACCTTTTGCGGGAAGATTCCATTTCCACACAAGTAAATATTTAACAATCTATAGTTTAAAAAGACCAATACAACCGCTAATTATAATGATTCCAATCTATTAAAAACGTTTAGCCGCTAAGCTCCAAGTCGCCTTGAAAGCATCGCTGAAACTGCTGCGAATAAGATCGGTGGTGTTAAGGTTCGCCACTTTACGATCTGAAGAGCTCCTCCAAAATTGACATAGTTATCTATGCCGAAGTTTGACATTTCTTCTTCAACAAAGTCCTTGAAGTTAAGCGCCACAACCCAACCATCTTCTACCTCCTCAAACCATTCTTCATAATAGCTATCGTCGCTACCGTGAAAATTTAGAATATTTTCTCCGATGAGCACAAACTTGTCAATTCCCATCTCTAGCAAATGCTCAATGATGTTTCTTTTAAAGTTCATCACATCATTATTTAGGGCATCATTCCATTCACCAATCAATTCTATGATCGAATAACAATGTTCATAATCCGTGAAAAGTATTTTGATGTAAAGTGTATCCGAGCCGAAGAAATCCCAAGCAGGATCTATATAATAGCCATAAATGTGTTCTGAATAAAGATCATAATTATATTCCTTGCCATGAAATGGCGAGTTAGGATCTTCACTTGAGTCGTATAGTGGTAGCCATCTATAAAAAGGCTCTATTTGATGCATTCTCAGATAACATGAAAAAGAAAAAGATGTTTCCCTTAGGAAAACATCTTTTCAAAATATTGAAAAATTTATTTTTTATATATTTTACCAATAAAGTATTTGCCGTCTGCCTTAATGTTGACTACATAAAAACCAGCTCGCAGCGCTGACATATCTACATTAGCACTAACATTATCAAGGGTTAATACTCGTTTACCAAACATATCATAAACCTCGATATTTTCTACGCTTCCGAAATCAGTTAATCTCAATTGAGTATGAACAGGATTTGGATAAAAATCATAGTAAACAATATTAGAGATGGATAGAGGATCTAAAACAATGTCCTCTAGCGTTCTTGGTGATATTCTATAATTATCATTAAATTCAGAAACATAACCTGTTAAGCTAAACATTGCAGTGGGCACATCAATGGCTGTTAATGGATGACTAGAACTACCTATGACCATCACACCATTTTCTTGATTTTTCATCAAGGTATAAGTTCCATTACTGCCACCGCCTTCGAATGTACCTGATGCATCTTGAATAGCAATTCCTTCTATTCTCACTAATTCAGACTCGTAATCTTCATTCAAGTCAAATAAAGCGTTCAACAATTGAGGTTCAGGTAAGATGTTGGATTGACTATGAATTTCTATCGAAATCGGGCCCTCTGAAAGCTGCAATGTCCCAAAGTAATCATCTATTCCACCTTGTATAGTAATACTGTCTCCCATTTGCAAATTTGCAGATTCATTATCCACCTCTAAGCTTCTAACCACAATACCAGCCGTTCCGTCAAACAATATTCGATTGTGCTGATCATTGTTCTCTCCACCCAGAATCACTCCGGTCAATATTACAGTAGATTTAAGGGATATATTTCTTGCTTCGGCTATGGTGATTAGCCCAAAACTACCACCTCCTCCTCCATCTGAGGTTATGATATCATCAAGGTCACGAACAGAAACCTGATAATCAGTTCCAAATTGGCTAATAAACCCTGTAATTGTAAATTTACCATCCCCAATATCTGTTCCAGCTAATGGGTGACTAGAAGAACCTACCCTAAATATTGTTGATCCCGTGCCATCACTAATACTAAAATTACCTTCGGCTCCTCCACCAACAAATACACCTCCAGCATCATCGAACTCAATATTCTTTATTGTGACTAATTGTGATTCTAAATTCTCTCCAACATCAGCAATGGTAATTAAAAGAGGTTCTGGCTGTTTTGCATTCTCTTTTAATAACTCTATTGTAATCGGAGATTCTTCTACTTGTAATAAATTATTAAACTCCGATAGTCCGCCAGTCACCAAAATACTATCTCCATAGTTAAGACTGGAAGATTCATTATTCACGTCAAAACTTCTTACCACAATTCCTGCAGTTCCATCATATATTACTCGACTGTTTGAGCTGTTATTTCCTTTATCGACGACTACACCAACAATTTTCACCTCACTACCAAGAGATTTGGCTCTAGCCTCTTGAATTGTAATAATATCGAATTCTCCTTCTTTACCACTTATTTGCATTTCAAGATTCGATGCATTTAGCGACGAATGGATAAGGCTTGAAGTATAGGTTAACCCATTGGCAGCTAATGGTTCAAATTTGACTGTAATAGAAAAATCTTG
>JBLIIJ010000174.1:0-5434 GCA_047635055.1 Cyclobacteriaceae bacterium
TAATTAAACTCAATCAAAATGGACAAGAACAAATTAATTTTCCGGATCACAACAGGTCTTTTGGCCTTAATGTATCTTGGAGGCGGATCTCGGTATTTCCTTGAATTTCAAGAAATGTCAGACATATTTAACACATTACAATTTCCAAGATGGTTACATCCTCTTTTAGGTGCAACCAAATTTATGGCAGTCATTTCGCTTTTGACCATCCTATTTAACGTAAAAGCAAATCCGAAATGGCTAAAAGAATGGACGTATGCAGGTATATTTTTCAATGGAACACTAGCCTTAATTGCACACCAAATGATAGGAGAACCATTTGAATTATCCGTGCCAGCAATTATGGTGATTGTATTAGTTATCATTTCGAGCGTATCGTGGGGCAGACTAAGTAACGCTACCAATCTTTAAAAAGTGAACGTTCAAAATCTAAAAGTTGCCGTAATTGGCAGCTCTATAGGCGGATTGAGTGCAGCCAATGTGCTCAACCGCTTAGGTTATGAAGTAACTGTTTTTGAAGCGCTTTCAGAAGGGTTTCATAATCGTGGTGGTGCTTTGGGTTCAGTAGATATTCAATTACTTCAAACTATTTTGCCAACAGGCACTATTCAAAAACGCATTCGAAATCACGGACATTTTTATGGGGATTTATGGAAATATCTATATGAAGGCTTGCCTAAATCTTCGGTCAAATTTGGTGTTGATATTCAAGAAATACTCAATCCTGAAAGTCTAAAACCAACTTTAGCAATAGATGGTAAACTTCATGAGTTTGATTTGATAACTGGTGCAGACGGAGGAAAATCAATCATAAGAAAATATGTTACGGATGCTGCACCTCAATATGCGGGCTATACTTTATGGAGAACGCTACTTTCTACTGATAAAATCAACTATCCACCAAGCGGAAGCAGAACCATCAATGGAATTCGCTATGAAACTCTTGGCTTTCCTTTTATCGGGGCAAATCAAGAATCCTTATGGAATTGTGGTGTGTATATGGCAATGCCTGAATCAGAAGTAGAAAGACCAACGAGAAACAGGCAAGTAAGCACACAGAATTTCAAACAAATACCTGATTGGTTTTTGCCATTTATTGAACATTTATTTGACAAGCCCACTTTAAATTTTTGGAAAACTGCTATTCAATACGGTAAAGTATCACCGCACCCCGTTTGGGAATTTGTAACGGAAAAAGTAGTCCAAAATCGGATATTACTATTAGGAGATGCTGCACATATGGCAAGTCCGAGAACAGGTGCAGGTGCATATTCTGCAATGGTAGATGCGGTTGTTTTAGAAGCTGCTTTTAAGCAAGGGGAAAACATAGACGAATCACTAAAGCTATACAATAAAAACACCGTTGACAGAGGACGAGAATTGTACAATCACAGCAGAAAATCGGCATCATATTTTGCGCCTGAAAACAGAAAAATAGTATCGCCAAAAGTATTATTGGATAGAATTCAAAGTCAACAAACATTAAATATGAAATAAAGAAAAACGGCATATAACACTGTGTAAGAAAAATAGCGGTTTGGGTGTATACTCGAACCGTTTTTTCATTTAATTAAGTATCCTGATCTCCGAAAGGTAAGCGTATTTAAATTCGCTACTGCTTCTGTACTAACCAATACCTGCTATTTAGATAAAATATCGTCATATTTTCAATTGCATTTGTTCTGCTCCTGCAAATCAAAAGACTTTCATGCCTCTACCACTCCCATTTTAAGTATTTCAACCACTCTGCATATTCGATAGATATACTGAAATGACCTAACTAGTATAGTACTATTAAATCCACCGTAGGGCGAGTTGACAATTATAAAAAAGTACAGTTAAATACACTTTTGTGCTATTAAATTAAATTAGTTGAACCACTCGTAAGGTGTATTTAATTGCACCTTTGTTGTTGTTTTTTAATATTTACTGTTTTGGAGGTAAATAGAGCACTATGATGCACTTTTCAAGATTAATAAAAATTATTAAAGTCCGCAGAGAAATACTGCAGGTAAATCAAGAAAGGCTAGCGGAACTATCTGGTGTTAGCCTTAATACATTAAAGCAGTTTGAAAGTGGAAAAGGCAACCCCATCTTGCAAACCATTAGTAAATTGGCTGAGGCATTAGGTTTGGAGTTAACATTACAAGTAAAAACCCTAATAAATGAGAGCAGCTAAGGTTATCTACAAAAACGAAGAGGCAGGATTGCTTACCCAATTAGATAATGGTGACTTTGTTTTTCGCTATCATGATACCTGGTTTAATTCTGCGGATAAACCTGCTATTAGCCTAACACTTTCTAAGAGACAGCAAGAACACAAGGCGGAACATTTGTTCCCGTTTTTCTACAACATGCTGCCCGAAGGAACCAATAAACAAGTCGTCTGTCATGCCTTACGCATTGATAAAAAAGACCATTTTGGCTTATTACTGAATACTGCGACTTATGACACCATCGGAGCAGTTAGAGTAATTAAAACAAACAATGCATGAGTTTACCTGATATCCAATATTGCCCTAGTACATTAAAAGAAGGTTATCAAACCTACTCGTCAACAGCTTTGAAGCGTGTTTTTAAAGGAAAAAAAGTAAGTCATATACTTCCTTATGTATCGCCAGCATCAAACGAAGTAACAGATAAACTATTTGAGGATAATCAAAAAAGCATGTCTATTTCAGGTGTACAAGAAAAGTTTTCGATTTTGTTGGACAAAAACAAACTACGTCTAATTAAGGAAGGTGAACAAGGACAATACATCCTTAAACCAAAACGGAGTGCTGGTGAAAATCCGGAACAAATGTCTGCCAACGAGCATTTGTCCATGCAAATAGCAAAGCAGATTTTTAATATAGAAACCGCTGAGAACGCGCTCATTTTTTTTAGTAACGGGGAACCTGCTTATATAACTAAGGGATTTGATGTTAAAGATGATGGTACAAAGTGGGCGCAAGAAGATTTTGCAGCATTAGCACAAAGAACACCGCAAACTCATGGAGAAAACTATAAATATTTGGGTAATTATTTTGAATTATTTGAACTACTGAAAAAGTTTGTGCCTGCAAACATTGTCGAAGCTCCCAAGCTTCTAAAACTTATCTTGTTCAACTACTTGTTCTCTAATGGAGAGGCACATTTTAAAAACTTCTCACTGATACAAACTGAGTTCGGAGATTATAAATTGAGTCCAGCGTATGACTTACTAAATAGCCGCATACATATTTCGGATAAAGATTTTGCACTTGATGATGGTTTATTACCTCCAGATCAAGCGAAAGGAAAAGTACACGAAATGTTTCTTCACCTAGGCAAAATAGCTGGAATTAACAGAAAACTTATTGACGGTATTTTTTCTCTGCACACTTCCAAGAAGGATGATGTACTTAGTTTAATTAGCCAATCATATTTATCGGATAAATTGAAACGTCATTGCGAACAGACCTATTTAACCCGATTGGAAAAACTAAATAGGAATTGATAATACTTAATTGTAGATCATCAATGATTTTTAACAACGCCTAATCACAAATATGTTAGTGAAATGAACGCCTGCATTCAAATGATGAGCGTGAATTGTGTTTGATTATCTAAAGTAGCAGCAAATACCTCATTTGGTAATTTATATTGGTATCTCTTTCTTGATCTGTTGTTAAGAATATTTGTCATTTTCTCTACTTGTGCTTCTGTAATGATGGTAAAACCTGTCTTCTTTGTAAAGTATTGTCGTACCTATCCGTTCAAGTTTTCATTGGCTCCTCTCTGCCAAGAATCATATGGTTTTGCAAAATAGAAATCCACATTTAGGGCTACTGCCATGGTTCGTGTCCCCACGAACCCTCTAGACAAACCTTCGACTCCTGAAGGCACTTACCAAAAGATATTTCAAAAATGAAAACGGAGAATCGCCCCGATCATAGAATAGCGCAAATGAATAATGATATTTTACTCGGTCAGAGACCAAATTCCACTTGTTAGCCATTGGATTAAGATGGATCTAATCTAGCTTTTGATATGCTACCTATTGGCTGGATAACTCAATGACTAAAGAATCTCTTTGCCAGAATTCATGACTTTTATTCACTACATTCATTTTGTAGTTTTCTAATTCTAAAGGCTTAATCGCTTTCTTAAATTGATGAGCAGTGTATTTTAAAAATGACCCAAATGGCTTCTCCTTCCCATTCATTTTATTCATTCGCCAAATGAAATGAACATGGTTTGGCATAATGACGAATCCAAAAACATCGATTAATATTTTGTTCTTAAGCTCAAAGTTGCTGTTAAACCTTCACACATATTATCGAACCAACAAACCAAAAATATACCTATTCGAAGGAACGGATGGCAATCAATACAGTGCCACGAGCCTTGCTAATATTATCAAAAGAGCCGCAAAAAATGCAAAAATCAGTAAGGTCGTTACACCACACATGTTGCGGCATAGCTTTGCCACACATCCACTAGAAGCTGGCACAGACCTACGAACTATTCGAACATTATTGGGACATAGCTCCCTCGAAACAACTCAGGCGTATACATATGTGGCTAATACAAGTTTGATGAAAATTAAAAACCTCTTAGATTCGCTTTGATATAAGGTAAGTAAACACCATTGTGTTTACTGAATTGTTAGCTATAATTTTATTATTCAAAGCAAAATTGATCTAAAAAAATATGATTTATTACTGGTTTACGATTATAAAAATATTGATTCTTAAAAATTTTCAAAGTGAAGTGAATTATAATCAAACAATAAGAAGGACCTTCAGAGTAGGGCCGTTTGACTGTGATGGATTAAGAGTTATGACAGCTGCAAAGTACCCAGTATATATGGATTTCATTCGTTGGGAATTAATCGCAAGATCTAAATTATATAAAGCTATAGTTAAAAGAAAGTTAGCGCCATCATTAGGCTCTCAGAAATTGATTTATCGCAGACCTCTAAAGATTTGGTCAAAATTTGACGTTATATTAGAGTTTGCTGGAATGGATGATAAATGGGTTTATTATATACATTATTTTGAACAAGAAAAAGAAATTAAGGCTTTAGGAGTTGTACGCACGCTAGTTTGGAAAAAGAGCATTCCAACTGCTCTCTCAGATATTATGGAAGAAGTTGGCGCTACTGAAAAAACAAAAGCACCTAATTGGGTATTAAAACTTTTTGAAGATGATAAAGACATTATAGCGAACGCAAATAAAAAACTAGCCAATAACTAAGCATTCTCATGGCCGATAGGCCACACGAATGCAGTGTTGAACGAACCATCGGTGATTGCAGGTCGCTTATGGGTTTATCGATTGTGACAGAAAGATTATTTGGTTTGTTGAGAGGACATTGTCTTAGCCGAGCGGGTTATTGGATTGGTCGTGATGCTGATTGATTGTGGGTTTTGAGTGTTTTGGTTTATCGTTTATGGTGTTTTGTTGGGTT
>JBLIIJ010000175.1:0-5419 GCA_047635055.1 Cyclobacteriaceae bacterium
TCGATAAATGCGTGATGGTCCACTGAGAATTGCGCTCAAACGAAGGGCAATGAAGCCACTTACTCAGCGTAGCATTTGCTACGCTTTCAGGTCTCCTAATATAGCAACAGGGAGCATCAAACTTTGGAGCTACTATGCATGTGAAAAGGGTAATACATTATCTTTATCCTGTTTATTACCGAATTAGCAAGCAAACGCTTATCAATGGCTGGAGAAACTAACCTATCGAAATTAATCCAAGGAATGACGCCTGAACTTCACGCGGGAGAATATGTGTTTTCGACAGTCACAGACCTAGATAAAATCGACCGTATGCAGACCATTTGTGAATTCAAAGAAGAGGAGGGAACAACGATTGTCATTGAAAAACAAAAGGCTGATAAGCTCAACTTGCATTATGAATATATTACCGCTTGGATCACGCTAAAAATTCATTCATCACTGGATGCTGTTGGCTTCACGGCAATATTTTCAACGGCACTTGCCAAAAGTAATATCAGCTGCAATGTCATTGCGGGGTATTATCACGATCATATTTTCGTTGATACAAAAGATGCGGACAAAGCCATCAATGTTTTGATCTCGCTTGCCAAAAATCACCAATAATCGAAAGCGTTGAAGACGCTACGCTTTCATATTATCTAAGTGACACGTTCAGTGGAGTATTTGCTACGCTTGGCACATTCATTGTTCATCTTGAAACTCTACGTCGTAGATATAATCTAAAATAAGAAGAGACCTAGCTTTTATAAATTTCAACGACTAGACATTCTTAAATCGAGCAACCCCAAACATTGTGGCAGGCACTTCGGCCTTTCCTATCCTTACACGTGCATCAGTTTCTTTCAATGTGAAAGGAAACTCCGAAACAATATATCATGACCCCTTTTCCAGTAATTAGTGCCATTCTTTCTCCAAAACATATCGCCCGACTATGTTGCCGATACCTATGGGTTTGAGGTAGAAACTACCTGTTCTATATTAAAGACAGGAATCAACTACAGCTATTTGATTGCTACAAAAGAGCGTAAATTCGTTTTTAGAGTGTATTCCAAGGATTGGAGAACCGAAAATGAAATCACCGCAGAGCTTGGCTTACTTAACTATTTACGGGAAAGAGGCATATCAGTGTCCTTTTCAATAACCGATACGGCGGAAAAAGAAATCTAATAGGTACAAGCACCTGAAGGAAATCGTTTTGCCGTTTTCTTTTCCTTTGCCGAAGGGGAGTCCATTCGAAACCCATCAGAAAAAAGCTGCTACCATCTCGGTGAGCAAATGGCTAAAACTTATCACCTAACAGTCAATAAGAAGATCGATCGAAAAAACGATGATGCAGATTATTTGGTTCACTGGACTTATTTGAAAGCAGCGCAATTCTTTTCGAAATCGCTAAACGAAAGGAAATATTTTGAGGAGGCGAATGCTGTCATTTCTACCACATTCAAAAATGCAGCGTCCAGTGATTTAAGGCACGACATGGTGCATCTCGATTTGTGGCATGAAAACATGAAAGTAACAAACGACACGGAGTTGACTTTCTTTGATTTTGGCAATGGGCGGCTGTTCCTTGATATTTCCTACAGCCTCATGCTCATTTTCAGAAATGAACTGGATAAGGCATTTTTCGAAAAGAAAAGAGCAAGCTTTTATCAAGGCTATGAGTCCATTACGCCTATTTTGAGAGAAGAAAAAAGGCTCATACCCTATGGAGGTTTGGCCATTTGGCTTCATTATACAGGCGTTCATTTGGAGCGTTTCAATGATTTTCCCAATCACTTTATCAGTGAGAAGTTTGTGAAATATTGGCTGCACACTTTCAACCAGTGGATCGAATTCAACCAGATTAAAATAAATAGCCACGATAATAATGGGTAAAAGTTAAGACCTGACAATAGTGAGATAAGGGATTTTGGTACTTTTATCTCACCTTAAGCGTTAAGTAAGTCTGCGTTGAAAAGAAGAGGCTAGTCGTTGGTTAAGTAAAAAATAATCCTACTCAATCCTTATAAATGTAGATTTCCTTTAAGCCAAACTTTTACCTACCTCTAGCGTTAGTAACGCTTAATGTTATTATGATGTCACCTTTTGGGTCTAAGGAAACTGAAAATGTATAGTAATACTACTTTTTTGTTTGATTGTCTAACTGAACTGAACAAAGAGCTAGGACTAAAAACCATTAAACACCAACTGCATTTCCTGAACTCAAAGAGGCCCGTTTTTTACATTATTTTGAAGCGCAGATAAACTCATTGCACTAGATTGAAAAAGGTTTTGAGAAATTTATGAATAAGCAACCTTTTCAAATGTACTTCACAGGAATTGGAAGTGCCACTATCGCGACAGTTGTCAAGTGAAGATGCGCGCTAACAACCGCTATAAAGGAGAGGTGATTCATCAGTCATCAAGGCGTTAAACCTCCTTTATTAAAACAAATCGAATCATGAAGAATGAAATCAATGTTATTTGGATAGACCTCAATGAGGAGCTTTTTAAGTTTATTCAAGGGAAGGTCAAAGACGAACAAACCTCGAAAGACATTCATCAAGAGGTGTTTTTGAAAGTCCAAGCGAATATTCATCAGTTGGAACATACCTCGAAACTCACTTCATGGATTTATCAAATTACCAGAAATACGGTGACAGACTATTTCCGAAAGGCAAAACCAAAAATGGTCTCCATAGACACGTTAGATTTTCCCGAAACTGACAGTGACAATTTTGAGTATGCGCAACTCACTAACTGTATTAACCAAAAATTGGAAGACCTTTCTGCGCAACACAAAGAAGCCATTGTCCTTACTTCCTTTAAAGATTACTCACAAAAAGAGTTGGCAGAGCATTTGAAAATATCTTATTCGGGAACGAAATCACGCGTCCAAAAAGCCAGAGAAATCTTGAAAGAAAAGATCCTCGATTGCCCCAACGTACAAGCCGATAGCACAGGAAAATTACTGGATTTTGATAATAATTAATTTTCTCTACGTCTTTTCACAAGTTGCCACGTCTATTAGACCGAACGATAAGAAAAACACAAATGGACAATATGAAAACGATTAAAGTACAAATCCTTAATGCCTTCGTTGACAATGATCAAGGAGGCAATCCGGCAGGAGTGGTCTTAAATGCCGATGACTTATCCAATGAAAATAAACTGGAAATTGCGCAGAAAGTCGGGCTTTCCGAAACTGCCTTTGTTTCCGAATCAAAGACAGAAGATTTTAAGTTGGACTTCTTTACACCCAGCAAGCAAATAGCACACTGTGGGCATGCCACAGTGGCGACATTTTCGTATTTGCAACAAATCGGTGCTTTGAAGAGCTCACTTTCTTCAAAAGAAACCATTGAAGGAAAACGCAACATCAAGATCGTTGGGGATTTGGCTTTTATGGAGCAGCTAGCACCAAAATATGTGGACGTCAGTCATAAGGAACAGCTTATTTTGGCTTCTTTGGGGCTAAAGAAAAGTGACTTACTACCCAATGCGCCCATCAAAATAGTCAATACAGGAAACTCATTTATGTTGGTGCCTGTCAAAAGCAAGGTCATTTTGCAGAATTTGGTTCCGGATTTTTCCTTAATAAGCGAAATAAGTGGGGAGTTTGATTTGATTGGCTATTACGTTTTCTCAACAGCGACCACCAAAAGTGAGGCGACCACACGAATGTTTGCTCCATCTTACGGGATCTCAGAGGAGGCGGCAACAGGAATGGCTGCAGGACCATTGGCATGTTACTTATTTGATGTCTTGAAAGTCAAAAAGACACGTTTTCACATACAGCAAGGGGAATATATGAAAGCGCCATCGCCAAGTCTCATCATGGTTGATTTAAGCATGGAAGAAGACAACATAAAAGGCTTGATGGCCGGTGGCAAAGGCATACTACAATCAACAATGGAAGTGGAAATAAACCTGTAAAAAACTCTTTGATATTAATATTGTCGGGGGACAGAGCGCTCTCATCTCTAACACCTCTCGACAAACGCAGGTTTACATAGAGATGGAGCCGTCCTACAATAAGTTGACGGCTCCTTTCGACAAAAGAGAAGCCTTCTTCGCTCTTTTCAATTCCTCAGCAATCGGGCGACTGACAATTTTTAGTTTAAGAGAACACGAGACTTTGGTAATTTGCAGCAAATCATTTTTTTACCTCTTTATTCAAAAGAATATTCTCCAAGGTGTAATATTCTTTGACTTGAGCCACTAAACAAAAAAAAACAATTGTGAGCAGCGATTTTTATACGTCATCGATTTTACCATTTGCCGCGATTATCATTAAGATATGTAGGGCATATACCAATACTCAGGAAGATTTTGAAGATTACTATCAGGAGGTGTCTTTGCAGATTTGGAAAAGTAGAGACAATTTCAGACAGCAATCCGAGTGGTCTACGTGGGTTTATCGATTGTCATTAAACGTATGCCTGACTTTGCTGAAAAAGAGGAAAAACAACCCACAGCATTTCGCTTCTGATTATCTGCCGGCAGAGATAACAGAAGATAGTAAAGCATTTGCGAATGAATCTCTCGATCAACTTTACTACGCCATTAGGCAGTTATCGGAAGTGGACAGAGGGGTAATTTTACTTTATTTAGAAGAGCAGTCGTATCAGGAAATAGCTGACATTATTGGAACCAACCCCAACAATATTGGGGTGAGAATCAAACGAATTAAAGAACGATTAAAAAAAATATTAGATGGGAAAGTCAATTGAAAAAATTTGGAAAGAGGGTTTTTTACAAAACGATGCACTGGTCGCGCCTAAACTCAATAATCTTTACACTCAAAAGTCAGAACATATTGTAGACAAGTTTACGAGAATGTTCAAAATCAATCTTGTGGCTATCGTCGCAGGGTCATTCTTCTTCTTAGGCATGTCGTACTACGTAGAAATTCCCTACATGGGCTTGGGCATGTTTATCATCTTAAATACACTTGTATTGGTCAATAGAAGCTTGATGAAAGGGCTGGCCAAAATCGATAAAAACGTCAATACTTTTCAATATCTAAAGTCATTTGATAGCTGGATGAAAGAGCAGATTGCGACCAATGAAAAATTCGCCCGTGTGCTATATCCATTCGTTTTTTTATCAGGAGCTGCAGGTTTTTGGTTTGGTAGTTTTGGAGGGGATATCCCTGGAGCTGATTTTGTAAATGAACTCACTTTTCACTTTCCAGAGATGATTATTGTTTTTGGCTTGCCATTATATGGCTTGATAGGGATCTTGCTGGTTATCGGTTTGCTAGTCTACTTCGGTGGTCGCATTTATCGTTGGGATTTGAATATCGTATATGGTCGTGTCCTCAAAAAACTCGAGGAAATCATTGCAGACATGGAAGATTTGAGAAAAGAAGCCTAGGATAAGTAATATTGGCAGCTAATAACTTCTCTGATAAATAGAGAAAAATCGCTCACTT
>JBLIIJ010000176.1:0-5395 GCA_047635055.1 Cyclobacteriaceae bacterium
ATTATCATTTTCGTATCTCAGCCTATTCAGACTCCAGGCTACTCCCATAGCCCAGCTTTCTTGTTGTCTATCCGACGTTTTTCCACCATCCCAATCTCCTTTTCTAAACTCCCAATGAGAGGCATGCGCTAATTCATGGAGCGTTGTTCTGTGACTAGTGATTACAGGTCTCCGATTACCATTTTCGAAATTTCTGTACATATTAATCTGGTTGTCAATCCCTAGAAACGCTAATATTACACGAACATGACTAAACGTGACTTCAAAACAAGGCGAAACCTTTTTAAAGGAAGAATGAAAACAGCTCATGATTTTGAGTCTTTTCGAACGGGATACCAACGTCATAAATTGCAACAGCGCGCATGGAGAATTATGGCTGTGATTTTTGTAGTGATTGTGATCGGGCTTGCGGTATATTTTGGATTCGCAAAGTAACTAAAACCTATTGCTATGCTTTTTTTGAAACTGGGAGATGACGTAAAAATACCCAGCCAAGGGACTTATAATTTTTTCTCATCATTTTAGGTCTAGACATTTTCTTTGGAATCAATAGGAATTGTGCATGAAAAAATTTGAGATCATTGAGCGAACTATGTGCTTCCTTGAACTTAATTAAAGCTTTATTTTCAACATGAATGCCATCTTTTATTGGTAATGAAAGCTTTATCAAAAACCAATTTGGATCTTTTTTGGATTGCCAAAAATTTGGAACATCACTCAAAAGAACGACTCTTTGTAGAATTAGTCCTTTGACACCAACTGGGAAATATTCCACCAGACCTTGATCTGCATAGTAGGTACTTAAATCCACTTTTTCACCGACTAAATTTTGTGTAATTATATCGCTAGTGAATGGATTAATAGAGTAATTAATGTCTGACCAGTGGTTTTTAATAAGGTTAATAGAGCTCAGCTTTGAACCTAAGAAGAGGATTAAAAAACTTCCTGAGAAAGACGCACTAAAAAGACTACTATTTGCTTTCAGCGCTCCTTCTTGGAAGGCCACTGCCAAGTATTCGAACATGAGTATTGCCGTTAGACTAAAAGCCAGATAAAACTGTAAAGATGATGTGCTAAAGCCTTTTGAATAGCTAAAACTGGGGCTGTTATTAATCGAATTATTGATAACCGAAACCCAAATCCTTGACAATAAAAAGAAGTAGAAAACAAAGAAAAGAAGGAGGTTTTCAAACAGCCAATAATCATATAATCCATGGGCGATGGAGGCCAATAGCCAGAATAAGAAAAAAGCAACAACACTATTGAGTTTGCTGTATTTGTACTTAGCGAGCACCAAACCATAGGCAAAAATGGAACTGTCCATCATGTGGCCAACGGCTGCTGTGAGTGCTCGGCCATGAATTATTGTTCCATAATCACCCTCGAAATAGAGCAAGTTTTCAAGAAAAGCAAAGCCTAGCGCAGAAACACTGGCGTACAATATGTATTCATAAGGTTTCAGCGGATGTTTATAAAAGGCTAATAGGACTAAGAGGGGAATGATTTTTACTAACTCTTCCACTGCGCCGATTCCAAAAATACTGTAGATAAGAAGGTCAAGTGAGCTTTCAAATTGATTCCAAAGACCAAAAAAATACTTCAATGTATCGGAAAAAAGGAATGTTAACAATGTGGTGCATATTCCGAAAAGAAGCACGCTTAAAAGTATTGGCCAATTGATTTTGTCGAAAAAAGAGAGCTTGATAATGTAGCTAAGCCAAACTATCAGAATCAATAATGCAGCAATAATTCCTATGGGATTTATGGAAACAGTAAGGTTATTGATTACCATTTGATAATAACCCATAATGTGCCCTGACATGAATAGCGTTTTTTTTCTGAGCTCGAACTGAAAGAAGCTCTGCAAGTCATACTTATGCAGTACCTCACTAAGTTTTTGATAGTCTTCAGATTTAGCCAAGCTCTGGATCAAAAGCGTGGCAGCCAATTTTTTGGCGCCATTGTTAATACTGATTTCTTTCGTCAATGCAATGGTCATCAAGCTATCCTCACCTTTCTTTTTATAGATGTTCCCTAAGGTTAAGTTGAGGTATTTTAAAGAGTCATTTTCAATGGTATTGAGTACGACCAACGCCGAATCTACTTTTCCAATTTGGTATAAGAAGGTACCCCAAGCCCAGCGAGCATTGTCTGAATATCCCAATTCGGCAACATGATCATAATACTTTTTCGTCTTTTTTATGAACTCCTGATTAATAACTTTTTTCTTTGAAAGACTGGTGACATATTCATATTGAAAGTCAATATCGCTAAACAATGAGTCTTTGAGTATTTGATAATCCCTCTTTTGTTTAGGCTCCTTTGATACGCTGGTTTCTACGGATTTTTCATTTAGTTTCTCATCTTCAAAGAAACCATTAACTATGATAATAGGAATCAAAACTAACAGGGTTATCCATAGTGTCGATTGATATAAATTGTCTTTAAGAAAGACGTTTTTATCATTACTTTTCCTGTAACGACTATTGAAATAGACGAGATACGGTAAGATAAAAATGAGTAGAAATACAATAAATGCACCAATCATTGGCTGTAGCGTTTTTGCTAAAATAGGTGAATTAGAACGGTATACGGTATAGTGAGCAAGAGTAAAATAGTGTTTTATTAAATTTATATGCTGGGGAGAGATTAGTTGGTTTCGTTTGGATAGATATTTATAGCAATTTCCATCATCTTTGGCGCTCATGGAAATCTCCAATCTGATATCGTATTTCAAAGACTGCTATCAAGCAGATACAAGGACACTATCAGTCACGAATATTTTTGCCTCAAAAGTGGAGAATAGGTTTTTTCTAAACGACCGAGATGAATTACTCAACGAGAACTTACCTTATTATCCAGTTCCTGACGATTATGCAGACAAGGTTTCAAAGAATCTGTCCATTTATAAGCGCGAGAAGGTGTTCTATTGTGCCGCATTTTTTGTCAATGGGAAAAATGAAAATGCGCTGAGTGGCGCTGGAAAAGTATGCGCTCCATTATTTCTCTATCCAGCAGCAATCGTTGAAGAAGGGGAGATAAAATACATCAAACTGGATTTTGAGAAGAGAATTATCAATATCAATTTCCTCAATTCTATCAAGAAGGCTTCCGCTGGAGATTTATATGACTTATTGTTAAAAGTGCCGAAAACGATCACAGACATAGGCCCTTTAAGTCAGTTGAGAACAATTCTCGAAGATAATTTGGAGGATTTCAATGCGGAGGATATACTATTATATCCAGCGCTTAACTCTGAAAACAAACTTAAAAGGTTGACACAGCCAAAGCAACTGGCTGCTAACCCAGGGTATAGCGTTACCCCGTCTATTTGTTTTTGTGTCTTGCGAAGATCCTCGACGACACTTGGCATTATCAGCGAACTTCAGAGTATGGCTTTGAAATCGGACTATTCAAGTGCTCTTTCCTACTTATTTGATGATACTATTAAGTCAAAAAAGCTCACTGGACGAAGCGGCAAAATTCCAGCGATTTTAAGCAATGCTCAAAAAGACGTGATTGACTCAGCTAATCAGCAACTATGCACGTTGGTCATTGGGCCGCCAGGTACTGGAAAATCCTTTACAATCGCCGCGCTTGCTGTAGAGCAAATGAGCAATGGAAATTCTGTTTTAATTGCCTCAAAGACAGATCAAGCAGTAGATGTAGTTTTAAAGAAAATAGAAAATGACTTAGATATAGCCGGTGTTGCCTTGCGGGCTGGTAAAAGTGATTATCGTAAGAAGCTCAAGGCCAGACTTAACTATTTGCTCACGACCACCCGCAAAGCACCGAAAGATAAGCATTCGTTATTCTTACTAGAAAAACAGCTTATCGAGGTTAGCAAATCGTTAGATAGGCAAAGTTTGCTATTTGATAAATTGGTGAAAAATGAGTTAAGATGGGGACATTATTTGGCTCAATATTCAAATACAGCAGGCTTGTTTGCCAGACTAAAAATAAGATATATTAAATGGAGGAACTCTCTTAATGAACCCCATTGGGCTGTTAACGCTACTTTTCTTCAATATAGCCTACAAGAAGTGGAGCTATTGAAGGAACATATAAAGCTCAAATTCAAGCTACAAGTACATCATGCATTGTTTTTTAGCCGCAGAATGTTTCGAAGCTTTGAAAAGTCAATAACTGCAAGACAAAGCTCGGTTCAAGATCGATTGTTTGAAGGAATAAATGTGCCGTTGTTATTAGAAAGCTTCCCAATCTGGCTCAGCAACATGTCTGATTTGAATGATGTACTTCCTTTGGAAAAGGAGATGTTTGATGTTGTCATTATTGATGAAGCAAGCCAATGTGATATTGCAAGTTGTCTGCCGATCATTCAAAGAGCAAAAAGGATAATAATAGTTGGTGACCCAAAGCAACTGCGACACACTTCTTTTTTGTCTAAGTCTGTTCAAAAATCTCTTCAGAGGAAAAACAACATCTCACAAGATAATGCCGCTACATATCTGGACTACCGCAACACCAGTATTCTTGACCTAGTAAACGACCGAGTAGCCAATCAAAACCAAGTGTGCTTTCTAGATGAGCATTTTCGAAGTAAACCAGATATTATTCAATTCAGCAATCGCCATTTTTATAATGAGAGTTTAAAAATCATGACTAAAATGCCGGTTGATGATCATGTCGGTTCTTTAAAAATCATTGATACAAATGGTGTCAGAGATAAGCAAGGGGTAAATGAAAAAGAAGCCAATGAGTTGATTGAATATCTTGAGAATTTAATTGTCGAGCAGCAAAGTTTGCCTGTAGCCTTGTGTCAATCTATTGGGATATTGTCTCCATTTAGAGACCAAACGGATCATATTGCCAAAGAAATATCCACGAAGCTTTCTATCCAAGCTATTGAACGTCATTCCTTGACTTGCGGTACCGCTTATTCATTTCAAGGAGAAGAAAGAGACGTGATGTTATTGTCTTTGGCTATTGACAAAGACAGTCATCACTCGGCGTTAATACATCTCAATAAGCCGGATGTTTTCAATGTATCAATTACAAGAGCAAGAGCACGGCAAGTAATCTTTAAGTCCTTTCCTGACCAGTTTGATTCGGGAATATATCTCAGGAAATACTTGAGTGATATTGCTAATTTTAATCAATTGAAGTTTGACCTTCAAGAGACGGAGCACGATATTTTTCTACATGAAGTTGTCGATAGGTTAAAAAAGGACGCGTTTAAAACCTTGATTGAGTTTTCTATTGCTGGGTTGACTGTAGATGTGGTATTTGAACGAAAGGGCCAATATTATGGCATCAATTTAATTGGATATCCAGGCCAATATAAAGATGCCACGACTCAAGACGACCACAAAACTTTGATTAGGGCTGGACTTCCTACTTTTCCATTGCCATACACTTATTGGAAATTTGATGC
>JBLIIJ010000177.1:0-5368 GCA_047635055.1 Cyclobacteriaceae bacterium
GCAGGAATGACGGTCCTAAGGAGATGGTCTGAACCTTTCAGGCTCATTTTCTCTCAAGGTCTGATACATCATAGCCGTTCTTCCTTAGCCTGTGGCAGGCAGAACAGCGATTTGGTTTTACTATTGAAAGACCTGTGAGAAGCTGATTTTGGCAAAACTTGCTCGGTAGAACTTTAAACTAAACAGGTTACTTAAGTAACCTATCTGGCTTTCTGATCGACTATATGACTGAGCTTTATGGTTGACAGAAAACGAACGCTGACCGACTATTTATTTCAAATAATTCTTCAGAAAATCACGCATTATGTTTTGGTCTTTTTCTTTTTCTCTAACCAACATGCCTTCCTCATTATTATCAAAAGACGCATATTCGATTTCTATAAAATTAACTCCCTTGGCTATGAGTCCATTTTTTTTACGCTCGGTATAAATCGCGCGTTGCTTTGATCGCGTAACACCACTTATCGTTTTATGACTTGGACGATCAAAAGGAATTGCTTCATCAGACTTTAAAAATTCTATAACAAGATTATGTATTTCATAATAAGCATCAACAGGGAGCTCGCTTCTTGTCCTACCATCTTTATGATAATCTCCTAAAATGAAACTAAAACAATGATGTCTTGAAGCCTTTGCGGCCAGCAATTCATCACAAAGATTAATCAAATAATGCTCGTCACTCTCCGATTCGACCTGTCTAATTTTGCGCCTTTTTGACACTCCTGTATCGTTCGGTGCGTCAGAAACATAGGTAAACCCCTCTCTAACAAAATACCAATAAGTATTTTTATCCTTTCGCTCTGCATGTAGTCTAGGGATGCTCTCCAGCGCATTGTCATCATCCAGTGCTCTGAGCACATTCCTAATAGGCAAACCATTTCTTTCATCTTTAGGAAAGATGCTGGCTTTAATAAAATCAGGCATGAGTTCTTTCACTGGAATGACATTTTCTTGAGTTCCAAGTTCAAAATACGCTGCGATGACCTGATTGATTGATGTTAGTGTTTCTTCCTTCATAATATTCGAATCGCAATTTATCGATTTAATAAAGAACTTACTGTCGCAATAGCCGATCGAATTAAAACTTCTTCAAACAAAATTTCTTTTAAAATGTTTTGGACCCGTTAACCAAACTTAACAAATGAAGCGTTTTATCTACACCCTACTTTTTTGTTCCTTTCTAATTCCCTCCTTCGCACAGCCCTACGGCGCTAAATATGGTAAAGCCAGTGAGCCGACTATAAAAGGAAAAATCACCGGAACATTACTCGATCAAAAAGACAATATTCCGATAGAATATGCGACGGTCGCCATAACAGATGCCGATGGAAAAGTTATCTCCGGAGCATTAACGACTACAGGAGGTTCATTCAAAATTCAAGAATTACCTGTTGCAAAATATACCGTAGTGTTTTCATTTGTTGGTTATGAGAAGATGTCTGTGGAAGTAGCACTCACACCGCGTAATCCAGACCAAGACCTTGAAAATGTTTTTCTCGTGCCTGACGTGAAAGCCTTGGATGAGATCGTCATTGAAGGTGAAAGAGAGGTCTATGAGAGTAAAATAGACCGATTGGTATATAATGCCGAGCAAGACATTGGCAATACTGGTGGAGATGCTAGTGATGTATTGAGACGCACGCCTTTGCTCAGCGTAGATCTGGAAGGAAATGTGAGTCTTAGAGGATCATCAAATGTGCAAATCTTGATTAATGGAAAACCATCATCGATGTTTTCAACCAATCCTGGAGATGCATTAAGTATGATTCCTTCAGATCAGATAAAAAGTGTAGAGGTCATCACCTCTCCTTCGGCAAAATATGACGGTGAAGGAACTGCAGGCATCATTAACATCATCACGAAAAAATCAGGTCCTGAAGGTTTTACAGGTAATGTCAATTTATCAATAGGCAACTTGAACAACAGAGGCAATGCAGGATTGACGGTGGGTAAGGGAAGATTTGGATTCAATGCCAGTGGGAGTTCTTACTGGAGCGTTCCGCGAGATGCAACGTCCTCTTTGTATAGAGAAGATATTTTTGAGGAACAATCACGTCTCTTGAAGGAAAATGGCGTCCAAGAAACACAGCGAATCGGCTTTTTCGCCAATGCAGGCGCTTTTTATGATTTTAATGCCTACAATAGCTTAACGACCTCCTTTAGATTGCGGGGTTTCGCAAGTGACCGAGTGGGCAATTACTCCACAACTTATGATGACCCTATATTGAATGTGAACCAAGAATACGACAGGTTCACGGATAATAGCACGTTGTTTAGCGGTTACGAATGGAGCATGGACTACATTCATAAATTTGCAGGAAATGATAAACGAGAGCTTTCTATATCTTATAAAATAGATGGCAACATCCAAGATCAAAACTCTAAAATTAGGCAAGAAGATTTGACCTTATCCAATGACCCAAGTCTTTTCAGAAACGAACGAAACATTAATGATGGCAACAACCAAGAAATAACTTATCAGGCGGATTATACGCATCCCTTTAACGACAAAATCAAGTTGGAAACTGGTTTTAAAGCAATCATCCGTGATATAGAAAGCGATTTTAATTTTGACACTTTAAATAGAACCACAAATAGTTATTTAGAGGTAAATAATAGAACAGATATTTTCTATTATGATCAAAATGTATATGCGGGGTACATCTCCTCTCAGTTTTCACTTCCTGGCGATATTGGGGTGATCGCTGGTGTGAGATATGAAACCACAGAATTAGGTGGCTCGTTTCGAGATCAGGAGCTACTATTCAATAATACTTATCAGAATATACTTCCTTCGATTACGGTCAGCAAAACGATCAAAAAAACAACCACGCTCAAGGGAAGTTATGCACGCAGAATCCAGCGCCCTGGTTTAAGACAAATAAATCCTTTTAGACAACTTGACAATAATCGTCTAGTAACATTTGGTAACCCTGAATTAGAACCAGAATTAAGTGACCAATTTGAAATAAGTTTTAACACCTTTAAAAAAGGAACCGTGATCAATGTGTCCGTTTTTTACAGAAAAACGACGGATCTTATAGAGAGCATAAGACAAAGCACGAATACAGATGTCGCAGAAATAACTTATTTCAATGTTGGCACCAACAACTCTGTTGGAATAAACACATTTACATCCACCAAACTATTCAATATAGTCACCTTACGAGCCGGCATCAACGTCTTCACCTATGATGCGACCGGAGAGGTCAATGGGAATGCGCTCTCAAATACGGCCTTATTGTTCAATGCCAATGGTGGCGGTTCCATACAATTACCAAAGGACTGGACCATAGAGGGCTTTGGGTTTTACAGAGCGCCTCAGCAAACAATTCAAGGATTCAATCCATCTTTCTCTATTTGGTCCTTGACTTTACAGAAAAAGATTTGGGAGGAACGGGGTAAAATTGGTATTCGTGTAGTTGAACCTTTAGTGGCTAATAAGTCATTTGGTAGTGAGCTTTCAGGAGATGATTTCTATCAAATAAGTGATTTCACCATTCCATTTAGGTCATTTGGAATCACGTTTGCTTATAAATTTGGAAAAATGGATTTCAAACAGCGAGAGCGAAGAAGTAAGATTAACAATACAGATCAGGAAGGTGTGTCAGAACCAAACTTCTAGCCTGACGTCAACACCTACTTAATAGGTCATTCGAGTATTATTTTAATATTCGAATGACCTATTTTTTTATTTTACCGACAACATAAGCGTGGCATCAAACAAAATTTGAATACAAAGTTATTCAGTGATTATTCTTAGTTCGACAGATGACGTATGTTCTATTTATTATTTAAGTCAAATGATAAATTGCTCATGAATTAAAAAAAATAATCATGGGACAAACAACAGCAAAAACACCAATTGATACATCATTAAGCAAGTATGGAATTACCAATTCTAATGTCTTATGGAACCTCTCCGCAGAAGAGCTCCAACGCATAACCGTAGAGAAAGGCTTTGGCGTAGAAACCGATAATGGCACGCTTGCGATCAATACAGGAAAGTTTACAGGAAGATCTCCGCAAGATCGCTTTATAGTAAAGGATGACTACACTGCCGAAAAAGTATGGTGGGGAAAAATAAACAAACCCCTTTCTGCGAAGAATTTTGATATCCTAGAGACTGAAGTTGCAAAATATTTATCTGGCAAAGAACTGTATGCCAGAGATGCCTATGTGTGTGCTGATCCTAAATACAAAACCAATATACGCACCATTACTGAGCTGCCACAATCCAACTATTTTGTAAATAATATGTTCCTTCGCTTAAGTGAGGAAGAGCGAATTGATTTTGAAGAAGATTGGCTTGTACTATGTGCTCCCGGTTATGAGCATCCCAATCCGGAGGCAGTCGGTTTAAGACAAGGAAATTTTTCCATTCTTAATTTCACCAAGAAAATCGTCTTGATTGGCGGTTCTGCTTATACAGGCGAAATTAAAAAAGGTGTTTTTTCTGCTCTTAATATGATCCTTCCAACAGAGCACCATGTACTCCCAATGCATTGCTCAGCCAATGTTGGTGAAAATGGTGAAACAGCTATCTTTTTCGGTTTGTCTGGCACAGGCAAAACAACACTCTCAGCCGATCCTGAAAGAAAATTAATTGGTGATGACGAACATGGCTGGACGAAAGAAAATACCATTTTCAACTTTGAAGGTGGCTGCTATGCGAAGGTTATCGACCTGACTGAAGAAAAAGAACCAGATATCTTCAGAGCCATCAAGCCGGGTGCCCTACTTGAAAACATCATGCTGAATGAGGATAAGTCAGTCGACTATTTTGATAGCTCAATTACACAAAATACTCGTGTCAGTTATCCTATCGAGCATATTGACAATATTCAAGTTCCTTCATTCGCAGGAAACCCAAAAAACATCTTCTTTTTAACATGTGATGCTTTCGGAGTACTCCCTCCTGTTTCAAAACTCACCCCTGGCCAAGCCGCTTATCATTTTATCTCTGGTTACACCGCAAAAGTAGCTGGAACTGAAGCTGGCATTACCGAGCCTGTTCCTTCTTTCTCTGCATGTTTTGGCTCTCCCTTTATGCCATTACACCCTACCGTCTATGCTGAAATGTTGAGTGTAAAAATGGTAGAATCTGGTGTCAATGTTTGGCTGGTCAATACTGGCTGGTCTGGTGGTAGCTATGGTGAAGGTAGCCGTATGAAATTGACGTATACTCGACGCATGATTTCTGCGGTACTAAATGGTGAGCTGGATAAAGTTGCGCTTACTCAGGATGCGATTTTTGGCTTGCATATTCCAAAATATATAGAAGATATTCCTGCGGAAATTCTAAATCCAATCAACGCTTGGAAGGACAAAGGGAAATACATTAGCAAGGCAATACAGCTGGCCCATT
>JBLIIJ010000178.1:0-5235 GCA_047635055.1 Cyclobacteriaceae bacterium
AAATACTCATTTACGAGATGATAACTATTTTATCCCAGACTCCCGTTTTAGTCAAAAAGCCAAGCTACCCCTTTCATTACGCGCTTATTCCTTATGGACATTGCCGTCCGCTCTATAATAAAAACAAAAAAAGAGCGCCTACTTTCTCCCTTTGTTGAGTAATGCTGTTGTTTGAAATAAACCCTTTAACAACAATTTTATGGAAATCTTACCGGTAAGTGAAATTCGATACGATCATAAAGAAGTTCAAAACGTTAAAAATATCTTAAGTGCCACTTTCAGGCTCATCACCTATAGCCGTTCTCATTTGGCCGATGATCTTCTCAATACTTACCTGAGTAGCACCACAAACCTGCAAGAACTTTTGAGTATAAAAAATGCGCAAATGGAAGCTCAGGATGAAGAAGAAAGTGCACTTTATCAGATCGGTCTGAATAAAACATTAGAAATGATCATAGGAGAGATTAAAGACCAAGTAGATTTCACCTCCGAAATACAGTTATTTCAGTTATTTCGCTCCATATCACCTGAATCTCATGAGAGCCATCCAAACAAGTATAGAGACAATGTGGTCAGGGTTGGCCAATACCTCTGCCCTGAACCTCATAAAATCAATTCGCTTGTTTCCCAATTATTCTATAACATGAACAATATAGAGGAACCACTCATTAGGGCGATATACTTCCATCATGAACTAATTCGGATCCATCCTTTTAGCGATGGCAATGGCAGAACAACCCGAATTGCGAAAAATTGGATCTTAATGTATCAATTATATCCTCCAATTTTTATTCGAGATACCGAAGAAAAAAAGGAGTATATAGACACCCTCAGCAATAGCTTTTCTACATTAGAAAAAAAACCTGGTAAATGGAATAATCATTTGGACGATTTCTTTCATCAAGAGATAAGAAGAATTCAATTCAACGCCTCGCTAGTATATGAATCCGTTAAAAACTTAGGCGCACGCCGAAACTAACATGAATAATTTCAAAAGGATATTTTCCGAATTTTTCCAAATCAGCTTAGGCGTACTATTGGCTAGCATAGGGCTGAAAGGATTTCTTTTACCCAATGGTTTTTTGGATGGAGGAGTGACAGGAATCGCTATCCTCATCAGCAAACTGTATGATGTAAACATGTCCTTAATCTTGGTATTGGTAAGTATTCCATTTCTGATTTTAGCATGGTTTTCCTTAGCCAAGCGCATACTCGTCAAGTCCGTGACATCCATCATCGTGCTTGCAATTTTTATCCATTTTGAAAACTTTAATGCACTCACGGAAGACAAACTACTCATAGCCATATTTGGCGGTCTTTTCTTAGGCGCTGGAATTGGCCTTACCATTAAAAACGGAGCAGTACTTGATGGATCTGAAATATTGGGTATTTTCATTAACAATCGTCTGGGCATCAGTATCGGCAAAACCATTTTATTTTTCAATATCATTCTCTTTGGCATCACAGCACTCTTACTATCCATTGAAATAGCGATGTATTCTATATTGACTTTTCTTATCACAGCCAAAATCATTGACTTGATGATTGAAGGCTTTGAGGACTATGTTGGGCTTATGATTGTCTCCGAAAAAGTCGAGGACATTGAAGAGGAACTTATCAATACCATTGGTGTCGGCATGACTATGTACAAAGGGTCCAAAGGTTATGGAAAGCGTGGAAGCCAATCTGAAGGGGATATTATTCATACGGTTATCAACAGAATAGATATCCGAAGGACCTATGATATGATCGACATCATCGACGAAAATGCCTTTATTATAGAGTTTGATGTCAACAATATCAAAGGTGGGATACTCAGAAAATATCTTACAAAGGACAGTATCAAGAAAACGATCGCTAGCATTCGTTGAATTTCCTTTGACCAGTTAATTACCGCGTTGAAAGCACTGTATTCCGCTTAATCAAGAACCTCAGAGCAAACTCACGTGGTAATATGTTGGATCATTACTTACTATTTTATGTAAGCATCGAGTAATAGTATCCACAAGGTGAGATTAAATAATTTCTTAGCATCATTTTACGCTCGCTGAGCGCCAAACACGCAAGTACGGTTTAATGGAGCACGGGGATAAGCCTCGAAAATGTTATCTGGTTAAAGCCATCACACTCTTAAAGTAAGCCGCCCGGAATAACATCTAAAACTTGATCTTACTAAAGAATGTTCTCTTATGATTCGAAAAAACGGTATTACCTCTACTCTTGACAAACCTTTTGTCTGCCAAAAGCGAGTCAAAAAAGTCTTATTGAAAAGACCAAAGCTTCCGGCAGCCGAATGCTGTCGTAGCGACAAGCTCATATCTTAGTAAAATCACTAGATCAATTCAGCATTTATTTCGAATCTTCAAACCAAATGACTAGCATTGAGTTTTAAATCCTTGTGAACGAGTTTATTCAAAAATATCATCCTTTTTTTCCTGTGGTTGGCATGGTTTCATATGTTGTCATTTTCATCTTGGCGGCTCTTGACTATCCTGGCGGATCAGAGAATGTGCCGCATGGCATTGGTTATAGCTTCTTCAATAATTTCCTTTGTGATGTTATGAATCCTATTACCCACGGAGGCCACTATAATCCTGCGCGACAATTAGCGACGATATCGCATTTCATTTTGAGCGCCACAATGATTTCATTCTTTTATTTACTGCCAGAAATCTTTGATTGGAACAATAAAAACACCAGAATCATCCGGTATATGGGCATGTTAACGATGACCGTTTTCGTGTTTATGTATACCTCAATTCACGATCATATCGTCACAGCAACAGGCATTTTGGGAACCATTGCTTTGGTCCCATTTTTTGTGGAAATGAGAAAATACCCCAATGGCGGACTGAAAACACTGGCTTATGTGTGTTTCATTCTAAGCATGATTGTCTTCTTCATTTTCGAGACAAGAATTGGTTATTATTATCTTCCTCTTCTTCAAAAAGCCACCTTCTTTTTTGATGCTTGGTGGGTGATTTGGGTCAGTTTCATTGTATATAGAAAGAAGGTTGTCGAAGTATTGCCTGTAGCCGTTCGTGCTTAGCGTATCATCTTTTGATCCTTCAACGCGCTTGTTTTTCAACTTATAAATAGCCAATTCTTCCTTCCGCGTCGATCCAATAAGTACTACTTCCTTCAGGTATTACTAAGTTCCAAAAGATTTAAAAATCAGTTCATTCCATATTGTGATAAATAAACATAAACGGCAGCAACCAAGATCGCCACTGCCGTTTATAGTTCATTAAATGGAATCCAGGAGATCACTACACCAATAAGTGCCTTGAAAGACCTATGCTTTAGTTAAATGTAGCGCCTCTTTATTAGCCTTTTTATAAATAGTCCCCACAAGGAGGCCATCAAACCCCAAAGCTTACTGATACATTGGCGTGGTTTTCCGCTCATAATCAATAAAACCTTTTGTACCCGGGGTGTAAAAAGTATCGCCATCCCAGTCACTAAGCTCCACTCCTTCTGCAAAGCGCTCCACCAAATCGGGGTTTGATATATATGGTTTTCCATAAGCCACCATGTCCGCATCTCCAGCTTCAATCACCTCATTCCCTTTTTTCTGATCAAAACCAGCATTGATCATGAGCGCACCTTTGTAGATAGGTCGGTAACGCTTAGCAATCTGAGTTTCCGCAAATGGTAGCTCTGACACATCGTTAAATGGCTCAGAAAGATGCAAATAAGCCAAATCATAATCATTCAACTTAGCAATGATGTAATCAAAAGTAGGAATGGTTTGTTCATCCATCATCATCCCAAAAATGCCATTTAACGAAGGGTTTAGTCTTAATCCAACCTTTTGAATAGGTATATTCGCTTGAACCGCTTCCAGAACCTCAAATAAGAATCTTGACCTGTTTTCAATACTTCCACCATAGGCATCCGTGCGATGATTAGACGTGCCATTGAAGAACTGATGAAACAAATAACCATTGGATGAATGAATCTCTATTCCATCAAAACCCGCCGAGACGGCATGCTTTGCCGCTTGAACAAAATCCTGAATTGTCTGGTCTATATCCTCTTTACTCATCTCCTTGGGCGTCACCGTATCCTTCATGCCCTGTGGCGTGTAGGATTGCGCATTGGGATTAAGTGCACTTGGTGCAAGCGGTAGCTCCCCATTGTGGAAATCAGGATGGGAAATTCTCCCAACATGCCAAAGTTGACAAAATATTGTTCCTCCTTTCTCGTGTACTTTTTCGACAACATCTTTCCAACCTTTCATCTGCTCCTCTGTGTGTATTCCAGGAGTATTAATGTAGCCCACCGCTTTTTCAGACACTTGTGAGCCCTCCGTAATAATCAGCCCCGCGGAAGCCCTTTGCGCATAATATTCTCCTTGCATTTCGGCAGAAGGGGCGTTTTCAGGATTATCGGCTCGACTTCTGGTCATAGGTGCCATCACCACCCGATTCCTTAAATCAAGGTTTTTTGTTTTGAATGGTGCTAAAAGTGTTTGTTTATTCATTGTTGATTTTCTCAATTTTCATACGTTCACCATCTTAAAAGGAAAAACGCTTAAAATGTTTCCTAATCTAAGAATAGTCTTAGGTTATGTCAATGTGCGGTCATTGCCATGCCCATTTAATCATCATAACTAAAGCAACCTCTACCACCTTTTTTGATTGGCATCTTATACGTGCTTCTATGGTGAACAGACAACATCCATTAATTCATTAAATAGTCTTAGAGCGCATACAATTGAGCGCACCAGTCCTAACCCTAAAAATGATGAGACAATGAAGACAATGATCTGCAGACAACTCGGTGGCGCTTGTGACAAAACTTTTAGCGCAGATACTTTTAACAAAATGGCGGAACTTAGCAAGCAACATGACGGAAAATTGCATCAAAAAAAAGATACCAATCATTTTCAAGCCATGGGGGAAATACAATAATTGATGCAATCCCCTGAAGCCATACAACAATGGTTTGCGGATAAAAGAATTTGACGCTTTGTCCTCAGATTGAGTTCTTTGTCAAGCTTTATTCAAAACCTCTACAATTAATGCAGCTTATTAAGTGTTATCCAAAACAGCGCTAGTTTTGAGAAAAATAACCTGACATGAAATCCAGAATTACACTTTAAAATAGGTGAAAATGACAAACAGGCTATTGAATATTGACATCAATCCTAATGGCCTAAAGATTGATATTCTAAAGGACGCTCGGTTCAACGTGTTCCAAATTTGGCTGATCATCGTTTTATTTGGTGGT
>JBLIIJ010000179.1:0-5095 GCA_047635055.1 Cyclobacteriaceae bacterium
TGATTTATAATCACAAGTATAAATCACACAGTCAGTCAAAGCCTGCTGAGCAATGAGGTTTACATTTCCAGTGAGCAAAGACGTGTAGGCACCAATAATGCTTGGCCCGACAAAAAATTGTTTGTTGTAGTCTTTGGCTTCCTGATTTATGAAAAAGGCTCTCACAACACCGGATTTTAAAAATGCGATTTGACGAGCAGTTTTATGTGCTTCTATGAAGTATTCACTTTTTGAAAGCGTTTTCTCCTCGAAGAAAGGTAATACTCGATTCCATGTCGATTCCTTAAGTTTTGATATAGCATCGAAATAACCTTTCAATTCGATCATAGTGTAGTGAGGTTCGTTTTCCTGTAGGTTGACTTATAGCGAGGTTGCTAACCGGTTTAGGGCAGTTTATGTGATGTCATGTTGAGTGATTTTTTTTATCATTCCGTTGAAGATAAACCCGTGAAATGGAAATACAGCATACCAATATAATCTACCAGCTAGGCCTAGAGGTCTGAAAGTTGCCGTTTGTATTAGTTGATCTTGAATAACCTTAAATTCTAACCAAGCCTCTCCCGGTAATTTCATTTCAGCAAACAGGAGTAGGCGTCCTTCTTCTTTGTTGGCATATAATACGCGCCAAAAGTCTATTGTATCGCCAACGTTAATGGTGGATGGGTTCGTTCGACCTCTTCTAAGTCCAACGCCTCCAAATAATTTATCCATAAAGCCTCTCGTTTTCCATAACCAGTCGCCATAATACCATCCAGTATTTCCACCAATACTCCAGATTTTAGCGATACAATCTTCACGGTTTTCAATAGCGCTTGTGCTGCGATCTTTAAAACATCCAAAGGAGGGCACTACTA
This sequence comes from Cyclobacteriaceae bacterium, assembly GCA_047635055.1. Classification (GTDB taxonomy): domain Bacteria; phylum Bacteroidota; class Bacteroidia; order Cytophagales; family Cyclobacteriaceae; genus JAVJRN01. The sequence continues at coordinate 855 of JBLIIJ010000179.1, forward strand.
TAAACTCCGAAATGTTATAGTTTAATCCGCTACTTGAATAAGAATCTTTCCAGCTGGAGAGCGTTTCGTTGTTTTCAATTTTGCTAAAAGCTCTTTTTAAAGCCTCGATATAGCTTAGGGGTGTTATGCCAAGAATGGTGTTTAAGTGATTATTACGACAAATCACTTCTACTTTCATACTGTGCACTAAGGATGTGGCTAGCTTGTAGGAGGTAGAGGTGACGAAATATAGCCAGTAAGAAGAAAGCTTGGGAGTCATTATGGGAACAATGAAAATTTCACGTTTCAAATTTCGGACTTTCCCAAAATCTAAAAGCATGTTTTTGTACGACAATACATCTGGCCCACCGATATCAAAGTCTTGATTGAATGTTTTCGGATTGAATAATGACTTGGAAAGAAATGCGATAACATCTGAAATTCCGATCGGTTGGCATTTAGTATAGAGCCATTTTGGAGCAATCATAACGGGTAGTTTTTCAACTAAATCTCTTATGATTTCAAATGAAGCACTACCCGATCCGATAATAATACCTGCTCTTAATGCCGTGAAATTATAAGCTCCTTTGCTAAGTTCCGTTTCCACATTTTTTCTAGAGGTCAAGTGCTTGGAGAGTTCCATTTCATTAACAATACCGCTCAAATAAACAACATGATTTACGTTAGTTCTTTTAAGTGCATCTCTAAAGTTAATCGCAGAAATTTCCTCCAACGATTCATAGTCATCGGATGATGACATGGAGTGTACCAAATAATAGGCGCCATCAATATCTCGCGGAATACTTTCTAAGGAGGCTTGATCTAGCAAGTCTAGTTTGAGTACGGTAATACTTGCTCTTAAAGACTCAGGCGGATTGAATCTTTTAATATCCCTAACACAGCAAATCACTTCATGCCCTAACTCAATGAGCACTGGGAGCAGTCGTTTACCAATATATCCAGTTGAACCGGTCAGTAATATTTTCATTTTAATGAGCTACAACATTTTTGAATTAAAAGGATGGCTTTGCGAAGCGCATTTCTGTCTTTCGTTTCGAAAGCTGAAATGCGACATCCATAATAACGTAAATTATGGAATGCCAGACGTTTTATAATCACTGTTCGCAATTGTTATTTCTCAAAGGAAAATAGGAATTGAGCGCCTTTTTTTGGTTCTGATTTCACTTTTATGAAGCCACCACTATTTTCTATAACTTTCTTTACTGTGGCCAGTCCTATTCCATTGCCGGCCACCCCAAATCTGTCTTTTTTGACAAGGACTTTGAAGATATCAAAAATATTTCCCTGATGATCCAAAGCTATTCCTGGTCCATTATCTTGAACATAAAACGTGTAATGAGTGGCTGATTCTGATACCCCAATATCAATTGCTATGTTTTCCTTGTCGTTATATTTGATCGCATTAGTCACAAGATTTATCAAAACGTGCTCTAGCGCAGTTCTGTTCATTACTATATCAGTCATTGAAGACGTCAGTTTAAGTGTCAATTTCGGCTCATAAAGAAAAAGACCAGTCATGTCATCTATCAGACTGTTAATATTTATCTGGGATTTCTTTTCTTTTAATACACTCTCAAATCTACTGTACTCTAGCAATCCGTCAATAAGGTTTCTTAGCTTATCGCTTGACTTGGCAATTAAGCTGAGCATTTTATTACCCTCATCATCAATTTGGGCACTATAATTTTCAGCAAACAATTCAGATAATCCGGTAATGCCATTTAGGGGAGATTTAAGATCATGCGCAGCGACAAATGCAAAACGCTCTAACTCCACATTTTTTTCTTCTAATTTAAGAAGCGTTTTTTCTAAGGTTAATTGCGTCTTTTTGAGGTTTAATATGTTCATCACCTGGCGTCCTAAGGCTTTCAAAGATTGTATCTGACTTTGACTTAGTGATTTTGGATTGTGATCAATCACGCACAAAGTGCCAAGAGGCAGACCATTGTCGCTAATCAAAGGAACGCCTGCATAGAATATTACGTTTGGATCACTGGTGACCAATGGATTGTCATGAAATCGTTCGTCTGTTCTGGCATCTCGAACAATAAACACATTTTCTTGGTCATTTATAGCATGGGCACAGAAGGCATATTTTTTTGGTGTTTCTGTAGCAGCTAAGCCATGGTGAGATTTGAACCACTGACGTTTATCATCAATTAAGCTAATTAAGCTAATTTCAGTATCACATATCTTGGCAGCAATAGCTGTGAGATCATCATAATCAGTTTCTGGGAGGGTGTCTAGTATCGTATATGAGGCTAAATCCTTTAATCTTTCTTGCTCTTTCTCGTGTTCCTCTGGTGCTAGCATTTTTTAATAATACTCATTTTCAACACTACTATATGTATTTTGTCCAAGGTAAATTTACAAAATATTCGGACCCACCCAGTCAATCTTGCAGACTGACAGACTTTAAACGAAGAATCTCTTTCGAAAGCCCACTGAATAGTCATAATTTAATATAGATCGTTGTGATGTATTTGTTGAAATTTAAAGTACTAAGATTTCAATTTCTTAATTTGACGCATTACATGGAATTCATGCGATAGTTATACAAATAGGTGCTTTGAAAAGCATCAGAGCCTGTTAAATGTATAGTCTCCCACTTGGGTTTTGTATAATTTAAATGCAAAGTATAAAATGTGCTATTACCTGTGTAATGAGGAATATGGATTGTGTATTTATCTCTAGGCAGAGAAACGTACGCAGCTTGTTCATCCGCAACCCGACCCCATAGGTATTAAAGTGGGGTCAAAATTTGAAGATTTAGTATTGGTCACACACTTATTCTACGTGGCTAAATAATGATTAATCCAAAAATCATCAATCTAAAACGGCCTTTCCCTTTAAGGGCTTTTACACTTAGAATACTAACCTCATTTATTGGTCAATCCCTAAATCCTTCAAATTAATATCCTACAGATTTCACAAGCGCTAATACTCGTAAGAGGTTAGTGAAGTAATGAAATTCATCAAGTGTTAAATGCCAACACAGGCTGTTAAAAGTAATGAGTTTGTAAAATTCATAGGAAACTTCTGGAGCTATGAAAAGGGCACTGAGCGTTGATGAGATCGGGAAATCGCTAGTAAAGATCACTTATGAATTTCACTCTTCGCTGCAAGCTTTAAATAAGAAGTAATTATCCGACTTCATATCTTGTGAGTTTGCTTCGAGGTTCTTGCTTTCCCACGTTTTGGGTTTTATTTATGTATTTCTTAGCGAACAAATGATCAATGGAGTGAATGGTCTTTATCCTTTGTTGATCTGAGAAAGGAGCAGTAGCTGTTGGGTGTGAATTGCCGTCGGCCATCAATAGGTTTACCAACAAAAAGGAGCAAAGAATTAAGAAAAATGATAGGACTCTTTAGCTATGGGAATATGCTATGCAAAAAGCGATCAAGTTAGGAACTCAATATCCCATACAAATCAGGCGATTATAAAATAAAAACAGTCACCTATTATTTAATTGGTGACTGAGATGACCTCTTTAGATGGTATAAATCATCCGTATTTGAAGGATATACGGGTGGTGGAGTTTGCTACTTTAGCATTTTTGGAGTTCAGCAAAAAGGATATCTAGCTCTGATCTTGATTTTTCTAGCTTGCTTGCTAATTTGTCAAGCATGCTTTCTTTAGTGCCTTCTTTAAACTCAAAGTCGGCATCATTGAGCTCTTCAAATCTCCATTTGAGCATAACCTTTATTTCTCTCCAACTTCTTCTAATCTGCATTATTACTTGTTTTTGGTGCTTCGTGTGAATATTAACGAAAGTCTTATACTGCAAGTTCGATAAAAAATCCCATTAGATGTATTTTGTGAAGAAGTATTTCCAACGCTACCGCTGGGAGGTTTTCAGGCAGGGTAGGTTTTTTACGAAGATTTCGCATCAGTTTACGCGTGCGCCCTCCAAATATTTGAGAAATGGGTTTTTGTGAGCTCATATCTTCAACACTATTTTCCAATTACGTAGCGGTTTGCATATGTCCCATGGGCTTTTATAACAACTATGTGGCGTGCAGTAACCTTCAGGAGACAGCCGCTTTTGAGTAGGTAGATTTTTTATTTTACACTATTCATCAATTGCTTTATGTAGACCTCAACTTTACCTCTAATGCCTTTAAACAGCAATCACCATATTGGTGAATAGGATGATCCGACTTCATTCAAAATAATAAAATCGCGAAAAAGCCTTTCTCATGTTAGCGCTTGTGCATAAAGTCAGAGCCTGATCTAGAAT
>JBLIIJ010000180.1:0-5082 GCA_047635055.1 Cyclobacteriaceae bacterium
AATGGCTCGCCATTCATGGTCAAGCTTCCTACATCCAAATTGCCTGTTAAAATACCATTTCCATCAGCATTAAAGTGAACTCCCGTAGTATCATTCAACGCGGTATTAAGTTCACTAGCAGAATTGATCTCTCCTTCAACCAACAGATCGCCAGCGAAGTATCCGTCTCCATTCGAATCGAGATAAACATTGTCTGTAGAATCTGTACCGATACTAAGAGCATAAGCATAAAGGGTGTCTACATCAATCACATCCGGTAATTCGTATGGACTAGCAGTTGCAAATGGCGAATAGAGAACAACATCTCCCAGTTCGACATCATCAACTTTGATCATGAGCGTTCGTTCGGAAGACATATAGAAAAGATCTGAAGGAAGTGGGTTTGTTTCCCCCAGAACAACCGAATAAAGTCCGTTGATCACATTTACTTCTGTGATCGTTTCTGTCCAGTTGTTTGCACTGTCTATGTTTATCGCAAACTCCAGTTTTGCTGTGCCATTGAATGGCTGGTCAGCCTGAAATAAGGAACCCTGGAAAGTCATCTTCTTTCCGTCTTGTGCGGACGCTGTAAAGCCAGCGATCAGCAGTAGTAAAACCAATTTGGATAATTGTTTCATAAGGTAATTTTTGAGGTGATATTGTTTATTACATTAGACTATATTAAATATTAAAATTTGAAGAGTCAATACCACTAAATAGGTATTTTGATCATAGAAATCCAATTTCAGTTAGCCACAGTAAGGGCAACTTTAACCATTCTGGAAGTACGAATTTTATAATCTAACAAGCTGTTTTTCAGTTATTTACATTTCATAAAAGATTTTTATAATGGCTATCAGCTATGCGTTTTCTAATAAGTAGTTGCTCAGATATTTCGTCAGTTTTATAATCCAGTGAAAGCACTTCATGCATTTCATTCTTCATGAAAAATGGATCTAGAGATCAGTCATATTAGTTTCTTAAGGCAACATTAATGTGGTTGGTGAGCTTGAAGTTATAGTCTTGTAACCCCTCAGTCACAATCCTTTTTCAATGGTTATTCCCGTATTCCCATAAGTGGTTTCAAAACCTGCCACACGCAAGATGTCTGCAGCACTGGCAGCATGTTTTCACCATTGAATACTTAAGTCTAATTGGGTTTGATTAAAATGTGATCGTGGTTCCTTCGAATGTAGCCATGCCCTTGATGGTGGTCTTACTTTTTTTGCAAAAAAAACAATTGATTGGCGATAGGTTGTCTCGAGGCTTGGCAAGAGATACGTAAAATTTACCTTGATTCTAGTATTGATAATGCCCGCGTTGAGCGGTTTTCCACTTTGGGATCACTATTTGTATTTCTCTTGATACTCCAAGGAAACACCACATTTTCATGTACCCTCAGAATACAATTGGTTTGGGGATTATAATGACTCCAAAGAGCCATTTATTAAAATGGTAAAGCCAATCAGAGGAAGCAGCTACTTAGATGTCAATACTGAACGAAGCATTTTATCCTGAAAAAAAGAATTTTTCATCAACTCTCAAGTTTCTATTGTGCCACTAACCGCAATCAAGATAAGCTCATATTTATTTGTAAAAAACCAACATGGAATGATAAATTAGTTGAGCATTATTATTCTGAGATTCTATTAAATGGAAATTTTGATCTTGGACTAGCTGCCTTGCCTACATGTGATAAATGCCATAAAAAACTCGTAGTAAAAATATTGTTAATCGAAATACCTGCATATGCAAAACCGGATCCTTTTCAACTGACAGTACTTAACGCTACATTTGTATTATGCCTCACCAACTCAACCATGGACTCCTTTCCAAGTCTCACCACCTCTCCAATAACTATTATCGCCGGTGATCCAAGACCTTTTTCATATACTATTTCTTCAATTTCACTTAGTTCAGAAATAGCCATTCGCTGTTCTGGTCGGCTTCCATTTTGAATAATTGCGATTGCTTCGCGATCACCCCGGTATTCACTAAAAGTAGCCACTATTTTACTAAGGTTTTTCATGCCCATTAAGATGACCACTGTTGCCGATGATTGCGCTGCAAATTGAATATCGCTGGAGACTCCTAGATTCGTAGTAGTTCCTGTCATTACCCAAAAACTCTCATTTATACCTCGCTTAGTCAATGGGATTTGATTCAATGCCGGAACCGAAATAGCACTACTTATTCCTGGAACAATTTCTACCTCAATATTATGCGCTCTTGCATGCTCCAATTCCTCGTGCCCCCTTCCAAATACAAATGGATCGCCTCCCTTGAGCCTGACGACAGTAGCGTATTTTTTAGCATAATCTACAATCATATCATTGATGTATATCTGCTGATACTGATGAATACCTGGCTTTTTTCCTACGTATATGAGTTCACAATCAGGACGACAATAACCCAAAAGCTCTTCCGCAGCTAAGGCATCATAGAGCACAACATTTGCTGATTTTAAGGCCTTTACAGCTTTTAATGTAATTAAATCTGGGTCACCTGGGCCTGCACCTACGAGTATTAGCTTAGACATAATTGATATTTTTATCGTAAATATACGTATTTAAATTTCTCTATTTCAAGTATAATTACGTAGTTTTACGTAAAACATCGCAGCAATATGAAAAAGATAGTTGTCATAGGGAATGGAATGGTTGGTTACAAGTTTTGTGAAAAGCTGCGTGCAAAAGCCAGTAATGAAGAATTTGAAATCATTGTGTACGGCGAAGAGCCCATACCAGCATATGATCGTGTTCACTTGAGTGAATATTTTTTAGAGCAGTCGGAAAAAAAATTATTAATGGCACCAAAAGCATGGTATGCCGAACAAAATATCACCTTGAAAACAGGTCTCTTGATCACAGATATTAATAGAGTCGATAAATATGTGATAACACATAAAGGCCATCAAGAGTCCTATGATACCTTGATATTAGCCACAGGATCCCGACCGATGGTTCCTCCTATTAAGGGTGTTGATAAAAAAGGTGTATTCGTCTATCGAACGATCGAGGATCTAGATCAAATTATCGCCTATGCAAAAAACATCAAACATGGTACTATTTTGGGAGGTGGCTTACTTGGGTTGGAAGCTGGCAAAGCATTGCTCGATCTCAATCTAAAAGCGGCGGTTGTAGAATTTGCGCCTAAACTGATGCCACGTCAATTGGACGATCAAGGCTCTGAAATGCTGAAAAGGAAAATTGAAGCTTTGGGTATTGAAATTCTTTTGAGCAAAAACACCGCACAATTAGAAGGTAAAAATGCATTAGCTGGACTCACATTTACTGATGGCACACATTTAGTTACAGATATGCTGGTGATTTCTTGTGGTATCATTGCAAGAGATGAACTGGCCGAAAAAGCGGGGTTAATCAAAGGTTCTCGAGGCGGGTTTGCCGTAAATGATCAGCTTCAGACCAATGATCCCAACATTTTCGCCATAGGAGAAGCTGCCTCCTACCAAGGCATGATTTACGGTCTTGTCGCTCCAGGCTATGATATGGCTGAAGTAGTTGCGAATCAACTCATTGAAAACCGTGAGAAAGTATTTAGCGGAGCAGACATGTCCACCAAACTTAAACTTATAGGCGTAGATGTAGGTAGTTTTGGCGATGCGCTTGGCTTGACAGAAGGATCAATTCCAATTGCATTCGAAGATCGAAACACCGGAATTTATAAGCGCATCAATATCTCCTCGGATAGGAAAAAATTGCTTGGAGGCGTTCTTGTTGGAGACGCAAGCGATTACAGCATGCTTCTACAGATTTGCCAAAACAATATGGCCCTGCCACCCAACCCTGAAGATCTAATCCTGGGTGCACGAGGATCAGGTGCCGGAGCAAATGCAATGACGGACTTACCTGATAACGCACAAATTTGCTCTTGTGAAGATGTTTCCAAAGGCACATTGGTAGACGCCATAAAAAAGGATGGCGTCACCGATCTCAAAGAATTAAGAACTTGCACAAAAGCAGGAACCGGTTGTGGAGCATGCTCGCCGATGGTTGCTGATATTTTTGCTGCCACCTTAAAATCTATGGGACAAACAGTCAGAAAAACAATATGCTTCCATTTTGACTACACCAGACAAGAACTATATAGTCTTATCAAAGTAAAAGAAATCAAAACATACAACGACTTGCTGAACTCCCACGGAACTGGAGATGGTTGCGAAACTTGCAAGCCATTGGTCGCTTCTCTTTTAGCAAGTATTTGGAATGATCAAATCTTAAAACAAGCAGCAATTCAAGATACAAATGATCGGTTTTTGGCAAATATCCAAAAAGGTGGAAGTTACTCTGTCGTCCCACGTATACCTGGAGGTGAAATCACACCGGACAAACTAATCGCCATTGGCTCAGTGGCCAAAAAATATGACTTATATACTAAGATTACTGGTGGGCAAAGAATAGACCTTTTTGGAGCAAAAATCAACGATCTCCCAAAAATTTGGAGAGAACTCATCGATGCAGGTTTCGAAAGCGGTCACGCCTATGGCAAATCCTTAAGAACAGTGAAAAGTTGCGTTGGTTCTACTTGGTGTCGATATGGACTACATGATTCCGTCTCATATGCCATAGAAATTGAATCAAGATATAAGGGTCTCCGATCTCCTCACAAACTTAAGGGTGGAGTTTCCGGATGTAGGAGAGAATGTGCGGAAGCGCGAGGAAAAGACTTTGGCCTTATCGCTACGGAAATAGGCTACAACTTATATGTCTGTGGCAATGGTGGAACCAATCCTCAGCATGCGCAACTTTTAGCTGGTGATGTAGATGAAAAAACAGCCATCAAATATCTCGATAGGTTCCTAATGTTCTATATACGTACCGCAGAGCCCCTAAACAGAACAGCCGTCTGGCTAAACAAGCTCGAAGGGGGAATAGACTACCTAAAAGAAGTAGTCGTCAATGACTCTTTAGAAATTGGAGAGGAATTGGAAAAAGACATGCAGGCTTTAATCGCCACCTATCATTGTGAGTGGAAAGAGGCGATCAATAATGAAAAAATGATGCAGAATTTTCAGCATTTTGCCAATGACACCAAGGACGATCCGTCCCTAAAATTCGAACCAATGAGAGAAATGAAAAAACC
>JBLIIJ010000181.1:0-5065 GCA_047635055.1 Cyclobacteriaceae bacterium
ATCGCTCGTTTTCATTTTCAGCTAATTAACCCACCTTTTGGGTTTTATTCGATGCTTGCATCGAATAAAAAGCAACTATCTGCCTTCCTACCTTTTGTTCCGAGGTTCTTGAATTTTTTTAGCTGCACTTTAAACGTGGGTATCGAATAACCCCGTTCCTTTTCTTTCCGACCTTGCCAAGTGACGTCACAAAAATTCCTACTTTCTTAAAAGAAATCTAAACTATTGAGAGACCAAACTATGGCTATTTTTAGGGACATCACCATATGTAGTCTAATCATCCCTTGACTTTTATGACTTTTGTAACAAATTGATATTTATTTTGGATTTATCTTAGTCTAATTGAGTGCAACCTTTTTAACTAGAATGACCAATTGTGAAGAGACGAGATTTTGTGAAAAAGGGAGTATTGGGTTCTTTCTCCACGATTATTGGAGTCAATATCGCTTTTGGAGCGACTATGCCCAAGGGATATGTACCTGTGATATTGCAAGAAACAGATCCTTATAAGCTTTTTAATAAGCAAAAAGACATGGTGGTACTTAATGATAAGCCATGGAATATCGAAGCGCAGGCTCATTTGCTAGATGATTTCATTACGCCAAACTCCAGCATGTTTATAAGGAATAATGGGCTCATCCCTCCAAACATTGATGTTGAAAATTGGCGTCTTACCATCGATGGCGAGTCTGCAAAAACTCAAAAAACATATTCGCTCGCAGCACTCAAATCTAAATTCACACAACATACTTACCAGCTTACCTTAGAATGTGGCGGCAATGGAAGAAGCGAATTTGATCCTCCAGCCAAAGGAAACCAATGGACCATTGGGGCGGTACATTGTGCTAAATGGACAGGTGTTCGGCTGAAAGATGTTCTCGAAGATGCCGGCATCAAAAGCGATGCAGTATATATTGGCTATCATTCGGCAGACTTGCATTTGAGCGGAGATCCAACGAAAGAACCTATTTCCAGAGGATGTCCCATGCCGAAAGCGCTCCAAAACGAAACATTGTTGGCCTTTGAAATGAACGGAATGGACATTCCATTGGCGCATGGTTATCCCCTTCGGTTAGTCGCTGGCGGATGGCCAGCATCCGTGTCAGGTAAATGGATAAACCGAATAAGCATCCGAAATATCGTCCATGATGGAGCCAAAATGACGGGTACCGCCTATCGAACGCCTTGCAAACCCGTCGCTCCCGGAGAAAAAGTTAAAGATGAAGACATGTGTATCATAGCGTCTATGCCCGTTAAATCTTTAATCACCTACCCGAAATCCGGCGCAATGATAGAAGAAGGGAAATCACTCAAAATCAGAGGCCATGCTTGGGCGGGAGAATTAGCCGTGGACCAGATGGAGTACTCCATAGATTTTGGTGCAAACTGGGGGAAATGTTCTTTGGATAAACCTATCAATCGATTAGCATGGCAGCATTTTTCGGTAGATATCGATTTTCCTCAAACAGGCTATTATGAGGTTTGGGCAAGAGCGACGGACTCACAAGGCCGAGCTCAGCCTATGCTGGTTCCAGGTTGGAATCCTAAAGGATACTTGAATAATGCGTGTCACAGAATTGCCATAAAAGTAAGTTGATGGATCAAAAATCTCACTTGCTCAAATTATTACAAAGCACACTGAACCTCCTATTCATTGCTCTGGGGCTGGTCATCATTACAAGTACATTCCTAGTGTATTTCATGATTGATCCTACCCTATCTGTGTTTAAACCGAAAAAAGATGTGCTGGTTTCAAAAATAACGAATTACGGTAACAGCATAGAAAATGGTATTCATGTAAGCACTGGTCTGATAGAGGCCGAAGGATTGATGGTCGTGGTAAATAATTGTACCAATTGTCATTCTTCCAAACTGGTTATACAAAACAGGATGAATGCTGAAAGATGGAATACCACAATTAAGTGGATGCAGGAAACCCAAAATTTGTGGGATCTTGGCGACAATCATACCATAATCGTCAACTATTTGACCACTAATTACCCTCCCCAAAATAAGGGCAGGCGACAAAACCTATCCCAAATAGAATGGTATGAGTTGGGAAATTAATCTGCTGCTTTCATTGGTATTCTTCGCCGCTTGCAGACAAGAATCCGCTAGCGAGAAGCAGCATTCTATGGCTTCTAAAGCGAGCGTCGAATCTAGCTATTTGATTGCAGTGCGTGATTTCAAGAAATTTGCGAATCAACCAGATGTCAAAATCATTGACTTCTGCAGGAAAGGGTCTTACGTTAAAGGACCTATCGAAGGTGTGCTGCATATTTGGAAGTTATATATTGAAAGCCCAGAATATCCATATGGTGGAATGATGGCAAGTCTATCACAAATCGAAACGCTTATGAGTAATCTCGGTATACAAAACGGAGATATGCTTGTCATCTATGATGATGATGGACGCTGTGATGCTACTCTGTTCTGGTGGCTATTACAGAATTATGACTTCAAGAATGGGAAATTACTATATGGAGGTATAACCGCTTGGGGAAAAAACGGAGGTGCCACTTCTACGGAAATTCCATCAGTTAATAGGTCTGCTTTTAAATTTACAAAGACGCCTTCCATGGAAATGTATATTTCCAAAGCTGACATTAGCAGATTAATAGCGACCGGCACAACCATTTTGGGTACTCGAACATTCGATGAATACTCTGGGAACGTTCAGAAAAAAGGAGCTGTAAATGCGGGACGAATTCCTGAAAGTATCAATTTAGATTGGGCAGAAAGCGTAAACTATGACGGAGAAAGAAAATTCAAACCCCTGGAAAACTTAAAAATAATCTATGGAAAAGCCTCTTTAGGTAAACACGAACCCATAGTCGTCTATTGTCATAGTGGTTTTCGTTCGGCGCACCCAACTTTTTTACTCATACAATTGTTAGCCCAAACATTGTTAGCTTAACTAAAGGGTGAAAATTACGATAGATCATGGACTGACTGGAGCCATTTCAATAAGCTCAAACTTTTTCATGATAGTGCAAAAACAACAATTAATGGGTGATGATTAAATATTTTGATGCTTTTGTTGGTGCCTTCAATGGTACCGTTGATTGGACATGGAAATCTATTACGTTTGATGTGCCATGGTACAATAATTATTTCTGGGGACTTATTGCGATATCACTTTTCGCGTGGGGACTGGAAATTATCTTTCCATGGAGAAAAAATCAGTCCATCATCAGAAAGGATTTTTGGTTAGATGGATTTTATATGTTCTTTAACTTCTTCCTCTTTTCCATTGTTATTAGCGGTGTATATCAGATCTTAGAAGTGCTCTTTAAAGACATAAATATTACCATTGATAGTCTGGCCCTTTTTGATATTTCGAAATGGCATATGGGCGTGCAATTGTTGTTATTCTTTGTTGTACTAGATTTCGTTCAATGGTTTACGCATGTTTTGCTTCACAAATATCCTTTCTTATGGAAATTCCATAAAGTACACCACAGCGTAAAAGAAATGGGATTTGCCGCTCATTTACGATATCATTGGATGGAAAATATTTTATACAAACCATTAAAAACCTTTGGCGTCATGCTGTTGGGAGGTTTTGAGCCCGGGCAAGCTTATATCGTTCACTTTTTTGCCATTACCATTGGACATTTGAACCATTCAAATGTTAAAATTACTTGGGGTCCTTTAAAGTATCTCTTTAATAATCCCGTCATGCATTTATATCATCATGCATCTATGCTGCCAAAAGGTAAGAATGGCGTGAACTACGGCATTAGCTTGAGTGTGTGGGACTATATTTTCAAAACCAATTATATCCCTGAGGAAAGTGGAACTATCGAGATCGGGTTTAAAGGTGACGACCAATTTCCAAAAGATTTCATTGGCCAAAATGCCTATGGATTCAAAAAAGAAGGTTTGTAAGTATATAACACTTAACATTAGAAAGTAAATCTGCACCAGCAATTGAAGTTAATTTGGACTCTTTTATCCCCTCCTGCTGCTACTCTATTGGATCTTCGGGAAAACTGGATATTCAACCTTGGAATCAGCTAGAGAAGATAGAACCTCACTAGGATTGCCACAAAGGGTGAGCAAAAGCTTTCTGAAATTCCATTCCAAATTGTGCGTACTATTCCCCGATGGTCCTAAAGAAAAAAAGAAATTATTCAAATTCATATCTCGATAGCTTGCTCCGATATTCTTGTTTTGATGCAAATAATAGCGACGATAATCTCAATAAATGGGTAATGGGTAACCTGCGTCAGTTTCATTAGTCAGTTGACTGTATTAGATTACAAGAAAACCTACCATGCGAAAAAGTGTACCGATACACATGTTTGCGTGTTTTGTGTGACCAAAATAGAGATAGAAACACTTTAAAAATGTCAGAAAAGGAGTACATGTTGGCATTTGAATCAATCCTTTACGGACTAATCGTCAGTAGAATATTGGTTAAATGGTCTGAAATGGCCAAAGGTGAACCCAAGTCCATTTATTGGGGCTATGTCATGCTCACAGTAAATGTCTTCTTATTAATAGTAAATATTTTCTGGGCAAACAAAAGTCCTGAACATTATGAAGCTGTTACCAATCCACTCATGTTCCTTTTGGTCGTTGTAGTTCCTCCCTCTCTGTTTACTTTTATGACATATCAAATGTTTCCAGATGAACACAGTAAAACGAATCTAAAAGAATATCTAGTTGCTCATAGGCAAAAGATTTTCATTCCATGGGTAGCATTCATGGCTTTCGAAATATCCGTATTATCTGATTTTCAAATAAATCCATATACAATTGGAACATTTTTTCTATTAATTATTACTGGGTTTATTGTCAAATCTCACAAAATGATTTGGATACACCTTTTTCTAATAATTCATACTGTATTGATCACACTTGCTTATTTACGACCTTATTTGTACTAGCCGAGCAAGAATTGTCCGACACACACCTAACCGTTTGATGTACATTTACTAGCAGTCGCTTTCTTATCCCCTCAGAGTCACTCACAGAGGACTCTGAGTAGAAAAAAATCCATCGACTCTCCTGATCCATCAGTCACAAAATTATTCTCTCTTTAAAAGGATTCTATCAT
>JBLIIJ010000182.1:0-5027 GCA_047635055.1 Cyclobacteriaceae bacterium
ATACTTTATTCGATTAATCATTTAAATTGACAAAAAATTATTATTAAATTCCTACGCCATTTATCCTAAATCATTATGCCTAGTAGAATTAGATATACAACTTTCTTTATAATACTTTTTGTCTTGTGTTTTTCAAAAGCAAGCGCCCAGAGCATTAAAAAACAGTTTAATAATGGCTTGGATGCACTTTACAATGAAAATTTTAAAAAAGCCTATTCTGTTTTTGAAAGCATCAATCAATCAAAGCCTGGCTATAGAGATTTAACGTATTTCTATTCTTTATCAGCCTCCTTATCCGGTGTTGATCCTGAGTCCAATAAAGAGATATTTTCCAGTTTTGAAGATCAAACAGATAAATATCCTTTTTTTTACTATTGGCTCGGAAGAATCGAGACTGCCACTTACGATAATGATAAAGCAACTAAGGCTTTTGAAAGTTTCTTAAAAACTCCTGGTTATAAAAACCCTGTACTTGTCAAAGAAACAAAAACAAGACTAAAGGAATTAAAATCGAGTAGCGAATTACTGACAACCCAAAGGCCTTTTGCCATTAAGAATTTCTCCTCGTTGAATACTTCTTCTGATGACATTTCCGCTAACCTTTCAAAAGGTTCAATATTGTATATTTCAGCTAACATGGGCAAAATTACCTCGCTAACCGATTCGGAAAAGATTATTGAATTGGGGGAAGATTTTGACGAAATACAGATTATTAAGAATAATATCGTCATTAGAAAAGGAAATCGGCTTTTTATCGGGGATATTGAAGAGGAACAAATTAAAAACATCACCCCGCTCGGACTGGAAGTAACTGGCGAATTGTACAGCTTTTATTTCTCAGAATCTTTAGACCTTGCATATCTCGCATTAAATACTAAAAGATCAGGTGCAGATATTTTTTACTCTGAGAAAGCCGACAATGGGACTTGGCGCTTACCAGCACCTCTTAGCGAATCCGTGAATAGTGTCTTTAACGAAACAACTCCTTATTTTGATGAAACCAACCAGTCACTTTACTTTAGTAGTGATCGTCCAAATCAAATAGGAAAGTATGATATATACTCCTCTGAAAGATCAAAATCAGGTTGGGCGAAAGCCAATAACCTGGGTGCTCCTATTAATTCACCCGATGATGAATTGTTTTTTAAAGGATCGCAAGAAAGTCTTTCTACTTTCTCCTCTTCAAGAATAGGTGGACAGGGCAATTTGGATATATATGTTTCCAAACCAATAAAAACCATAAAATTAAAAGGAAAAATTATTCACAAGGTTTCCCAGAAAATAATAGAAAATGGCGAGCTTCTAATTTCTTCCATTGGTGCTTTTGCTGAGTCAAAAGAAGCAACAATAACATCGGGTGTATTTGAAATAGAAATCGATCCTTTTGAAGAGTATAAGATTTTGATTAAAAATAATAATAGAGAACTACTCTCCATTAATTATTCTGTACCTGATGTTGACAAGAAAAAATCCACAACAAACAAAACGTTCTATATTAAGGAAGGAATTGTGTTGGTAGAAGGAAATCTATCAACTGAAACAAATCAGACCGCTCAAAATGTAACTGATTATAAGAAACCAGCAAATACAAATATTGTCACCCCAAATAAAGGAGAGATACAAAGAGCTCCAATCGTGTCTGTAGACGTCAGCGGATATTTAAAACGATCAAAAGCAATTACGGCTAATATATATTTTGAATTTGATAGTTATTCAATTCAAGACTCTCAATTAACAACGCTGAAGCAACTGACGGAATTGATGAAAAATCAAAAGAATATAAAAATAGAAATAGCAGGTCATACAGATATTGTCGGTGAAAATCAAACAAATCAACGCATGTCAGAATTAAGAGCAGAACAAGTAAAGAAGTGGTTAACTCGAAATGATATCGCCGGAAGCCGGCTAGCAACAACAGGCTACAGTGAAAAGATACCGATGGCAAGCAATAATTTCGAAAATGAAGGCAAAGAATTTAACAGACGAGTTGAATTCTTAATTATAGAATAATCCCCAGTTCGTACTAACGAAATCTATATAACCTATCCTTTATATCTTTGCACTTTTTTAATATTGCGAATCTCTAGATTACAAAAAGCAGGTTTTGTCTAGGATTAAATCATACAGAATCATAATATTACAAATAAAATTTCGCCGAATAACAGATTAATTTTAACAATGAGAACATTCCTAATCACAGCCATAACTTTACTTAGCTTAAGTACAGTATTTGGGCAAGCGTCTAAAAAGGAAATCGAAAAAGCTGATAATGCACTCTATGATGAGGTATTCGCAACAGCATATAACCTTTATAAAGACCTAAGCATAAAATACCCAAATGATGATTCATTTAGATATCATCAATTAATTTCTTATCATTTATCAGAAGGAAGAGGAACAGACGTTAGTGAATTGCTGGCATTTCAAAAAGAGATGGGTGCCAAAGATGAGTTTTATAATTACTGGATGGGTAGAGTACATTTCGTTCGATACGACTTTGATTTAGCGACTGATCATTTCGCGGCATTCAATAAAATAAATAGATACAAATCGAATTCTCTTTTGCAAGAATCGATCTACATGATCAGATGGAGCAAACGCGCAAAGAAATTCTATCAAGAAATTGATGATTACGAAATATATGCACTCCCATCTGAAATAAATACAATTGCTGATGAAGCAGCTCCCGTCTTTTTCAAGGGTAATAACGAACTAATCTTTTTCAGATCTCAAGGAGCAGATAGTCACACAGCCATGCATGCCCTGAAGAAAAGTGATGACTGGAACAAAGTTGAGCCAATAACTAACTTGGGTAATTTTAAAGATTCTGAACTACGAGCTGAGATTTTAAGTGATGGAAAACGTCTTGTAGTGTATAAAAATGAAAACGGAGGAGATTTATATACAAGTTCTTATTCCTCTACCGGCTGGACTACCCTAGCGGAATACGATCCTACGCTAATTGCCAAAATCAAGTCTGACTTTTTCATCTCTGCTGATGAGAAAACAGTTTTATTTTCTTCAAGAAAGGGAAAGCAAGATTTCGATATTTTCGAAATCACCAAGTCTGCTAATGGATGGTCAGAACCTCAACCATTAAATATTAACACTGATGGCTATGATGAGGATTTTCCTTACATCACTGATGATGGTAAAACTTTGTACTTTAGTTCAAATCGGCCTGAATCAATTGGTGGTTACGATGTTTTTGTCTCTACGAAAGCAACAAACGGTAATTGGTCTCAGCCGCAAAATATGGGTTTCCCCATAAATACCATTGATCATGAGTTGCATTTTCAAATGAATCACGGGAGTAATACTGGTTATTTCTCAACGAATAGATTACATTCTGCTGGCGGACTAGATATCTTCTATTTCTTTAAAATAGAAAAGATAGAAACATCAGGTGTCGTTTTAAATAAAGAAACCAATAAGCCTGTTCCTGGAGTGTTAATAAAGTTTCATCCAAAGCTTTACACAGATGAATCTATAGAAGCAACATCTGACGAGAATGGAAATTATAATGCGACATTAATAAAGAACGAAGAATTCATTGTTGAATTTAATATCAATAGAGAAAAGTTAGATGAGCAATCAATTAACGTATCGGAATCTACGACCAGTCTGAATTTCACGATTGCCGTGAAAGACTCAATACCAGAAAAAGTAGATTTTGCTAGTCTTTATAAAGGTGATACTACTGAAATCAATGAGGAAGCACAAATCTCACTTCCTACAATGAATCCAGTTTATTTCGAAACCGAATCTTCCGAATTAAACTCAAGCGACAAGTCAACGCTATCAAACTTAGCGAAAGGTTTGAAAATTGCGAAAGGAATAAAAGTACAACTGAATGGTTACACTGATAACACAGGCTCGGAAGCATATAATAAAAGGCTATCGACTAAACGTGCGAAAGCAGTTGCTGATTTCTTGATTTCTAAAGGAGTCATGAAAAGCCAAATTTCAACTGAAGGCTTTGGGGAAAACAATCCAGTAGCGACTAATGAAACTGATTCTGGAAAAGCTAAAAACAGAAGAGTAGAATTACAATTTTCAAAGTAACGTTATAACTCCCATCATTTAAGAACCTGATAAGGGCTTATTATAAATACCAAGCAACCTGTGGAGTAATCTTCACAGGTTGCTTGAATTCTAGACCATAATTTTTTATTGTTCCAATGTCAATATGTTCTTAATCTCTTGGCAATATTGTTGAGAAATTAAGATTGTCATAACTTTCGTGTAATTCATTTCTAACTAGTCGACCTGATTGGAATGGCTCATTGATTAACTTTTATGGCTCGTTTCGGTAACATCAAAACTTGTTATATATAGTAGAATTAAAACAGTTTTTCCTTTTCAATAGCTGATAATCTACGCAACCCCTACCCCCACATGATCCCAAAAGTAAATAAGAGATTATGTGCCTTTAATTGTTTTCTCCTTTCAACTATATACGTTCATCTATATACTTGATTAGCCAGCATATATAGCCAGCAGTAGCATTTTATACAATTATCCAATATTGCCACCTACTGAATAAATGATAACCTGAAAGACCAGCCTGTTCTGTCCGAACTATTTTAATCTCGTTTAAAGCATTGAATTCATAACTCTCTATCCTTCCATCGATCCTGACCCTCAACTAGTAGAGACTCTAGTCGCAAGTCATGCGATCAAAATTCTTTGTGCTTTTTTGTAATTTGATCAATAAATTCATCGTTGAACAAATAATACCATTTAGTTGTATCCTGAAGACCAATTTGCTTCACAAGACTCTCTACACCGCTGACTAACGGCCCCTTGGATGGTTCTTCACAAAGACTGAAAGATTCGTAAAGGACTCTATAACATTTATTTTTGGTAGCATTACAACATTTAGTGGGCTCCTTTTTTACATCCTAGTACTAGGTTAATGAACTAAAATATCGATTAGTGTATTAGACATTAATTTTTAAGCATTTAACAATTCGTCCTCCTACCAAGTATTTACATTATTGAGAAAATATTTCTTACATATTAAA
>JBLIIJ010000183.1:0-4961 GCA_047635055.1 Cyclobacteriaceae bacterium
GGCACAACTGACAAAATAGCGTCCTTCTTTTTGGTGGAATTTATATTGCCTGCTCACTAGACAAGGAGACTTGTCTTCATTTCCACGAGCTAAAAGCTCGCGCCAGCAAGGGGAAACCCTTTTCTCCTCGGGAATGAACTTGAAATGGCTAAATGACCTCTTTTTTCATCAGTTGAAGCTCAGGTTCTACTTTTCCTAAGGCCAATGGTTTTATTCCATAAAGGTCGAAATTAGCTCAAATTGAAGGTCAGTAAATTTCACCCCTAATTGAGAAGAGGGTTGCGCAAAATCAACATTTGTTACCAGCTTTATTTAATCCATCCATTCTTTCAAGAAACTGATTTCTTATACATTGTGAAAAATAAGAAAGGAAGAAAACCAACAGTGAATACAATCATTGCTAGTCCCAATATTACAGGAGAACCAGGCAAATGTAGCATTTTAAATAATCCAGCTAATCCAAGAAATAATACAGCAGCAATACCTGAAATTACTAGCAACTGCTCGGACATTGTCCTTGCAATAGCGACTTTATATTTATCAAAAGCTAATAGTGGGACAAAAACAAGCAATAGTATTGTTCCCATCATCCCTATTTCAAATGCTCCTGGCAAATGAAGTATTTTTGTATAAAATCCTGCTGCAAATGTTATCGATCCTATAAAACCGATGAAATACGTTAACTTTTTCATAATTATTATTCGTTTAGAGTTTAGTAAAAATATTGTTTTGCGTTCGAGATCAATTAAGCCATTAGGAGCTAATTCGGACATAGCATCATGTAATAGTTGGTCAAATGATTTTCTTTTTCCTAATCCACTCTCTATGACACAGCATAAATGATCCATTATATCATCACATAAAGTTTTTAATTTCAATTCTTGCGCTTCAACGCAATTGAGTACCTTTTCCTCCTGTTCTTCAGTTAGCTTCATACTACATAAATTGAGGAGAAATAATTTTGTTCAAAGTCGCCATAAAGTCTTTAAGTTCTTCGAGGTAACGAACCTTTTCACTTTTGCCTCTAGTGGTAAGTACATAGTATTTTCTTACTCGTTTTCCCATGTATTCTTCTTCATAAGTCAACAAGCCGTCTTTACTCATTTTCTGTAAAGCAGGATACAATGAGCCATCTTTAAGCAAAATCTTTCCATCAGAGAGTTCTTTCACTCGCTGAAAAATTTGATAACCGTACATACGTCCATTTTCTGCAAGCAAGTTCAAAATGATTACGGATAGAGTGCCTTTGAGTAGTTCTTTTGAATACATAGAACAAATATACATAGATTTACAATACCTCATAGTTCTATGTATATTATTTTGTGAATATTTTCACTAGTCTCTAAAATTCAGCCTACTTTTCGACTCAACCTTGATTTAATCAGATTATTAATTTGGATTCGAAGAGGATTGCTGGTAGCGCTCAACTATCATTCGTAAGTTGAACTTTTTAAATATTAATAAAAGTATCTCATCCAATTAACCTTTGCAAGTAGCTCACTTAGCTTATGGATGATAGTGTCTTTTAGCCACATGCTTAAATGTAGTCGTTATTGAACATTTGAATTCTGTCTTGTCTATTGTTAAAATAGAAGACCTCATGTTGCCAGAAATCAAACTCCTTTGGAACTTCCTTAACTCTAGGTTTTGCAACAGAATATAACCATCTATTCATATCGGAGGTATCGACATTAATAACCATCGCATTGATGTCCAGAGAGTAACATTCTTCATAAGTAGTATGACTTCTACGCGGAAATGAATTTTTGTATTCTTTGTTATATTCAGGTTTAAAGCAATTTATAAGTGCTGCTTCCGTAAATGCGATGCGCTGATCTTCGGAAAATCTTAGATAATCAGGATTAATAAAATTAGTAAATCTGTTTAAATCTTCTGCTTCGTTTTCTTGTGGAATCTTAACCCTGCCATTAACAGTTGCTATGTTGTTTTGAGTGAAATTTGCCAGCATCAACCATATTTCAGAATCTGGATTATTGTTCATTGCATCTGAATAGATTGTTTGAAGCTTTTCGTGAGCATTTAATCTTTCGATAGCTGTTCGTTTACCATCTTTTCCGTATGCCTTTCCTATATACAGGACTTCAAAATCGAGTAAAGGTTCTTCAATTGGGCAGTCAGCCTGAATTTGATGAATTAAAGCGCCAAGTTTGAAACTTCCTCTTTTTCTATTGTTATCATGTATTTCAAAATAATTGTAAGGGTATAAAGAAACAAGTTTTAGATGCTGTTCATCATAAAAATTTGGTATAATAAAAGTTCTTTTGAGTTTCTCATCCTCGATATGAATAAAATAATCTATTTCAATCGAGTTAGTATTAACCAGTAGTTTTTTTGGATCAATAGAAAGTCTTGGTCTTTTTAGAATGAAGTATATGTTGCATGGATTGTTTTCCGCGAAGACTTCCTGAGACTTAGAGAAAAACTCTAAATCTGATTGCTGCAAGACTTGATATTTATTCAAATACATATCTATAGCAACCTCTGAGCTGTATTTGAATTCTCTCTTTTGATCCATGCTGTCGTACTTCAAGTTGTAGCCAACAACCGGATAACAACCCCACTAGTTGTTATCCGCCTTATATTTTGGTTAAATCTAATGGGTTTTGGATGCGGGACAACCCATCCATAGCTATATGTTTATAAAACCCTCTCTGGTCGTACATGCGCTAAGACCAATGGAAAGACTTGCTGTAATAGTCATGACTTCTTCCCTCACGAATACCAGCTCCACTCCGGATCAATCCAATAGACAGAGGCAAAACTGACAAAATAGCGTCCTTCTTTGTGGTGTAATTTATATTGCCTGCTCACTAGACAAGGAGACTTGTCTTCATTGCCACGAGCTAAAAGCTCGCGCCAGCAAGGGGGTATTGGACTTGAACAAAATGTTGACTGGCTGTTTTACGGTCATCTTTAGGAAAGTTTCAAACTTTCCTAAAGATCTGAATACTCGATTGGTCTATCTCCTTTCAATTTTCTACAATGACTTCCCACTGTGAGGCACAAGCAAGTATGTCGAGTTATCCTGTGCTACCTGCCGCATTTATCTTTTTACGACTTTACGGAATTGTTGAGAATTGTCATCGAAAGTTATTCTCACAATATAAACTCCTTGCAATAATGGATTTTCAGAATTGAAAAATATCAGTTTGTCATCTTTGCTCACTTCATCTGTGTACGCTACCGAAAACAGTTCCTTTCCGTTTAGATTGAATACAGCCACTTTGGATATTGCAGCTTGATTTAATCCAGTTATTCTTAACTCATTTCTAAATGGGTTGGGGTAAACATTTATTGCTTGTTTGGAAAAGGATGAGCCAATATTGGTGGATATCGTCTTTATAGTACTAAAATAAATATCTTGTTCACCATTGAATGTGGCTGACCAAGCGACATACGCATAATCGTCAAATGATTTCATATGAAAATAATCTCCCATTTTTTCTTGATTTGGCCATCCTACATGTGGGTCGAATTCCTGACTAACTCTCTCGTTCGGACTCCAACTTGATCCCCCATCTAAAGAAAAAGAATAATATAGAGATGATAGGTAAGTCCCAGGATTGTCTCGTGTGTCTAACCAAACAACATCTATTCTACCATTTGGCGCTGTACTCATTGTGCCAAACCATTGCCAATTGTCCAAAGAATTATCATCATTTATCTTTATGGCCTCAGTCCATGTCCCTCCTTTGTCTATACTTCGTGAAAACATAATATCACTGGGATCTCTATTATCACTTCGTGCAATTGAACACAATAGATAAACATTTGATCTATATGCTGATTGGGAATGGTCCGTGGCAATCCATACTTGACCTAACATTCCCCTAGGATTGGGGCCAGCATATAAGGCCATACTGCCTCTCAAGTCTACTACATTATTTAGCTCCCATGTTACCTTAGTCGATTGATTGCGTGCAGATGCTGATCTTAATATTTTAAAAGTATTATTCCATACCCCACAGGCATACAAAATACCCTCTGGATCAACACTCAATGTTCCTCTCGTTGGATTAAAATCAACTGTGCTACATTCTTCATAATTGAGTCCCTTGTCCAACGATCTTGTAAAATTGCCCTCACAATCAGAAGCCTCTTGCTTCCAAAATGCATAAATATTTCCATTCGAATGGTGCGCTGTGTTATCAATGACCATCCATTGCTTATCACCACCCAAAGCATAGGTCTTTTCAGACCAATCTTCCAAGTCAGTAGAAGAAAAAACATCACAGTTGTAGTTTTTCGTTAAGCTATTATAAAAAAATCGTCCTTCTGAATTTACTGCCAATACTGGATCAGTCCTGAAAACCCCCGACTCAATCGGTGCAATATTATTCCAAGATTCTCCCCCATCTATACTATACGCAATACCTGCCTGCCTAAAATTACTTGCCCGATTATCAAATTGTCTCCAGCCAATTATCATCTCCTTTTGATTCATGGGATTAATGGCTAGCGTCGGTTCATTGGCAGCATCATCTATAATGTTCCTATTGTCTGCTGAGGTATTTACTTGGATAGTAGAGATTAAATTTGATTGGAATTTAAATTGAGGACTCAACCTCATGCTCTCTTTTTCCATCGGCACAAAATCATCATCTATGCGTTCTGAATAGGAAAATGGAGATGACATATTCTGGGCATTCAAGGAGATGGACAAAACAATAATTATTGAAAGTAAAACTATTTTCATTTTCATCATTATGTAGTAGCTGACACCCTCGTAGGGCGCGCGTTCCCAGTCGCTCTTGTCAGTAAAGTAGGGAAATCTACTAGTGCTTTCCAAATGGTACTTGGATAAGCCGAAAAATCTTTGATTGGCGCTCATTTGTACCTTCAATCCGCATATCCAAATTTTGAGTTGATGATCTTTTTTAATAAAATAGATTTAGCCTTTGAAATCACTCGGCTTCATCGATTGAGTAGTGGTTCTCAGG
>JBLIIJ010000184.1:0-4953 GCA_047635055.1 Cyclobacteriaceae bacterium
CTTGTGTTCCTTAAGTGGCATTGAAATATTTATAATAGCCAAACATGCCAATGGTAAATCCATACAAAACAGACTTGTTCAGGGAGGAAAAGACATCCAAAAAGTAAATAGAAGAAAAAGCACCATTGAAGTAGCTAATAATGCCAGTTGCTTCCTCCGTTTGAACATTCACATAGGATCCCGACGGTAATTCAGAAAGCGGATAAGATTGGGATAGCAATGGTGGTAGCCAATACAAGTTTGACAGCCAAAAACTTAAATGGATTAATGGCGGATACTTCCATAGCATCTATCTGCTCGGTCACTATCATGGAGCCGAGTTCCGCATCAATATTGGAACCCACTTTTCCTGCGCAAATGTGTGCAGTAACCAATTTCCCCAGCGCCCGCACTATAGCAATAATCATCAAGGAAGGTAACCAAAAAGTTGCGCCAAAATCCTCTAAAGAACGGCGTGATTGTTTGGTAAATACCAGCCCGATATTGAAGCCAGTAAGGACAATCAAGAGCAATGATTTCAACCTGATTTCAAAAGACTGACGGAAAACCTCACGGGAGTGTAAAGGAAACTTAAAAACGTCTTTGAAAAAGCGGCCAATGAAAACAGGGGCATCATATATGCCTCTGAAATGAGCATTAATTCCTCGATTGTAACGATAGCGACGAGGTGTGACTTCCACGATATCATCTGGTTTTTCTGTTGGTGTACCGTTTATTTTCTTACAGAAATAGGGCTATTGTACATGATCGTAAGTAAGCAGATAAAGCGTGTTGAGATGCTACATAAATATTCAAAAGCGTTACATAAATCACATCTTAGTATGATTTCGCGATACCTAGCCTTCTGAAAAACGACTTCATTATTCTAGAAGTTGCAGTCTTTTCTCCTAGGTAGAAATCATTGTGGAAGTTCTTTCCCTTTTTATCAAATGGGTTGTTGATAAATGTCTCGTTCAGAGGCTAACATTAGATTAAAACTCACCTAAAATGAATTAAAATGCTGTTTCACAGTCTGGAACGATCTTGGGCTTAGCGTTCATGCGACATAAAAAAGACACATAAAACTTAAAAGACGAAATTATTATGGAAGATCAAAATTTAAGTGAAATGCAGAATGTATTGAAAAAAGGACCTTGGAAGGTTTTAATAATAGTAGGGGGGATAGTCTTATTACTTTTTGTCTTTAATCCATGGGTTCAGATTGGGGCTGGGGAAAGAGGAATCGTTCAAAATTTTGGAGCTGTCCAAGATCAGGTCTTGGGTGAGGGAATTCATTTTAAAATACCTGTAGTTCAAACGGTAATTCCAATGGATGTCAAAATTCAAAAAGCACTGACCGACGCTGCTTCCTCATCCTCTGACCTTCAGGATGTCGCTTTGTCAGTGGCACTTAACTATCATATTATGCCGGATCAAGCCAACTTAGTATATCAAAAAATTGGTGTTCAATTTAAACAACGAATCATTGATCCTGCCATACAAGAAGTAATGAAAGCCGTATCAGCAAGATATACGGCTGAAGAATTAATTACCAAAAGGCCCGCAGTGAGTTCTGAAATGAAAGAAGCACTAACCGCTCGATTGCTTACCTCAAATATAGCTGTTGACGCTTTTTCGATCATCAATTTTAGCTTTTCACAAACTTTTACCGATGCAATTGAAGCGAAGCAAACCGCAGAGCAAAATGCACTTAAGGCAAAAAGAGACTTGGACAGAATAAAAGTGGAAGCGGAGCAAACTATTGCTGCAGCAACAGCAGAAGCAGAGGCATTAAGGTTACAAAAGATGAACATTACACCGGATCTTATTGAGCTTAGAAAGATAGAGGCTAACCTAAAAGCGATAGAAAAGTGGAATGGAATTTTGCCACAGGTTACTGGTGCAGGCGCTATTCCTCTGATTGGTGTCGGAGATGTAATTGGAGATAGATAAAAAAGTGCAAGATTTATATTATTAGTAACTGATTAATAGCAAACGGCACTTAATTGGTATTGGTCAAGTTGAAAGGTGGGATAGATGTAACTCGTATTTGAAATTGTGTAACACATTATAATGTCACTATTCAGAACTTGTAGTATAGTCTTGGAAGGAGGCCGTTTCCTTAACCCGCACATGTATTAAAGAAGAAATTAAATAGTACAATTATGAAAAAGAACATGGGCTTAGCAGATCGAAATATAAGAATACTTCTCGCAATGAGTATTGCTGTTCTATATTTCCTTAATCTTATCACTGGCATATTTGCTGTGGTATTATTACTCATCATCCTGGTTCTACTTGTCACGAGTTCCTTTCGTGTTTGCCCGATTTATTTGCCTTTTGGGATAACCACAAAGAAGAAATCAGAATAAGAATGCCCACTCTTTAGTTTCATGCAACAAGCAATTCGAATTGGATATTTAAACCACTTTTTAGATAACAGAGTAATGGAATCACACTTTGATGATGTAAATAAAAATTGGGAAAATAGTCACAGAGGTATCATCTGTTCTACTGAATTGAACAAAAAAAATGACGTCTGTATCGAAGTTGTCAATCCACAAGAATTTCCTAGAGGAATAGAAGGAGTTTGGTCGCCAGAGCATTTGTTTGTGGCTGCTGCCAGTGGTTGCTTAATGACTACTTTTTTGGCTATTGCCGAAAAGTACACACTCGATTTTATAAGTTTCAGCTGTAAGGCAAAAGGAAAACTTGAAAGTTCAGACGGTAAACTTATGATAAGCGAAATCTTTCTTTATCCTGAGGTTGTCATCCATAAG
Organism: Cyclobacteriaceae bacterium; assembly: GCA_047635055.1. Classification (GTDB taxonomy): domain Bacteria; phylum Bacteroidota; class Bacteroidia; order Cytophagales; family Cyclobacteriaceae; genus JAVJRN01. The sequence continues at coordinate 2,760 of JBLIIJ010000184.1, forward strand.
CAGGCTCATCGAAATAAGGCGATACGCATTTTGAAAAAAGCCGAAGATGCTTGTTTGATAAATCACGCTATTAGCTCTGAAATTATCACGCAAGCCAATATTCAGGTACACACCATTTTAATTGAAAACGAATGAAAACTAAAATAGAATGGGAATTGTCCATTGTAAAAATCACAAATATAATCAATGAGAAGTTCCCCGAGCTGTCTAAATACATACTTGAAATGCCCGTGGAGGATTCAGGAAATGATGACATTAAAATTAAAAACCTTGAAGATTACTATTATTCTTTAGTGGGTTTTTTGAATAAATATGCAGAAACGCATATTAGTGAGATAGATAAATAAGCATGCAGCCGCCTGTATTTCGTGGGTATTCATACCATCTTCCATCAGAGGAAATGTACAAAAAAGAAAGGGAGGATTAAGAAATTGCTTTAAACCACGAAGATCTCTCAAAAAAAAGTAGCAATTGGCAATAAAAACATTACAAGCGATAAAAAAATTTAGAGAGGATATGTCTGGCGGTGACTTGGATGTCCCAACATCAGATGGTGAGCAAGAAAGCGCGGCAGTGAGGACGCGGCAAACAATTATTACAGTTTAGGTGGAGATAATCACAATGATCTCCAAGAAGATAGAGGATAATGAAAAACCAGAAAATACAATGATCAAAGTTCAATTCAATACCGATAAAACGATCAATGGAGATGAAAGGCATCAAAGCCACTTTACTTCCAGAATAGAAGAAGCGTTAAAAAGATTTGAATCACATATCACAAGAATCGAAGTTCATCTTTCCAATGAAAATGGAAAAGCACAAGGTTTCCATGGAAAGCAATGTCTACTGGAAGCGAGGATTGAAGGTCGGCAACCAATAGTTGTTTCATGTCAAGCTGGTGCGGTAGAGTTAGCCATGTCAGGTGCACTTGATAAGCTACAATCTGCTCTAGAAACCATTATGGGACGTATTCAAAATCACTGAAATAAGATCATGAAGAACCCAGAAATAATTATTCTCGGCTTCAATTTTGCCGGCTTATCACCGCCAGATATAGGCATGTGTGGGTAAAAATAATTTTCTAATAATGACTAAAACAGAAAAATGGAAACACAAAAAAACTTAGGTATCTGGATGGATCATTCAGCTGCTGATTTTATTAATCTACATGCAAAGCAAAAAAATCATTCTATCTCATCAGAATTCAATGCGGATACAAAAGAAGAAGCGCTGAATAGAAGTGAACATCTGATGCATAACAAACGACAGCAAATGAATGGAGCCTTTTTTAAAGAAATTGCAGATCAAATCCTGAATTATGATCACGTGCTTTTATTTGGCCCCACAAACGCTAAATCAGAACTTCATAATTACTTGAATAAGGATTTACATTTTAAGGATATACGAATTGATATTGAATCAGCGGATAAAATGTCTATTAATGAAAAAGGTGCTTTTGTAAAAAGTTATTTTGAAAGCACTTAAGTGATATTGAAGATCAAAAATCATATGATAAAAGGAGTGGCTTTGGGTTTTCCCAAACCTCCTTTGGTCTTCAAATAGGGAAATCAAATCTTAAAAAAATGAAATCATGAATGCCGCATATTGGTCCTTAGTCTTGAATCATTTAGCCACAGTCATCCCAATGGTTGGTTTAACGTAAATATGGTTTGTTTTTCACAGGACAGGTTTATGGAGAAATAAAGCTGGTTTATCTGCTTTTTTAACTGATACAAGTTGCCTTCCACTTGTTGCTGTTGAGTTTTCAAAGCTGCGGATCCGACTTTCAATGAGGCATCAATTGCGCCACCGCCATAGATCAGTTGATTGACCGAAGCTGTGGATCGGTACTGATCATTATTTAATTGTTCAATGGATGAAATTGGAACTTGTATAACATCAGATAGAAAGTGGCTTGGGCCGCAACATGAGCTTGCGAAAGTTTTCCAATATTGATAACATCCCAATATACCTTGCTTTGCCTTTCCAATAAACCGCAAAGCTGAGCCAGCGGATGGTTCGTCTTTAGCAATTGGTAGCATTCTTCCAATGTTAGGGTTTGCTGGTCCACTACCAAAAATGGCAAAGAGGTAATTACGTAGATAAGTAGCACCCTCATTCCTTCACTTTTATTGAATTGATAATAATGTCAGCGACCTCCGTTTTTCTCTCCTCCATCAATTGCTCAAATGTT
>JBLIIJ010000185.1:0-4848 GCA_047635055.1 Cyclobacteriaceae bacterium
AAAAAGAGAGGGGACTTTCAATGTTCACGGAATTAAATCCTCGTGTATAAGTTAGTCTTATTCCTCTCTTTCGTTCTTTTAATTGAGCCAATGAATTTAATCATTTGTAAACTTAGGATGTGTATAGTGCATAGCACCCTTCGGGATGCTACGACACCATACACTAAACGTTAATCGTAATTTTAAAAATCGACATTCAAAATAAAAAATCAATGAAACGATTAGTCGACTTATTACAACTAGGAAATCCTTTACTTTATGAAGTATGTGAACCAATCTTACAATCCGAGTTACCGTTAACTAAAGACTGGGTTGCGGACTTGCATAATGTGATGGATGAAACGAGAGCAAAATATAATTTCGGACGTGCTATTGCAGCACCTCAATTGGGGATTATGAAGCGACTGATTTATATGAACATTGATAAACCAATAGTTTTCATAAATCCCAAATTCACTAATTTAAGTGAAGAAATGTTTGAAATATGGGATGATTGTATGAGTTTTCCGAACCTTTTAGTTAGAGTAAAAAGGCATAAAGAGTTGACAATAGAATATTTGGACGAAAACTGGCAACGTCAAGAATGGAGAATGACTGATGACTTATCTGAGTTATTGCAGCACGAATATGACCACTTGGACGGAATTTTATGCACCATGAGGGCAATAGACAACAAATCTTTTAAATGGCGACCATAAAGATATAAATGGTCAATTATTTCATAAATAGCCCCAATAATAAAATAGTCTCAAATCTAACAACAGATATTTTGAGAGATGGTAAAGCATATGTGTATCATAAATCATTATCGGTGTATCAGTCTACACCGCTTGTTAGTCTTCCTAACTTAGCCCAGAAATATAATGTGGGTAATATCTATGTTAAAGATGAATCTCACCGCTTTGAATTAAATGCGTTTAAAGGATTAGGTGCCTCTTATGCCATTCACAAAATACTTGAACAGCAACCCAATGTAGAAACCTTTTGTACTGCAACTGACGGTAATCATGGAAGAGCAGTTGCTTGGGCATCAAAAATTGCTAATAAAAAAGCAGTTGTTTTTATTCCCAAGGATACAACAGATAGTAGAATTAGAGCAATTGAAAATGAGGGTGCGAAAGTTGTTAAAATTGAAGGCAATTATGATGAAACTTGTGCTTTTGCCAAAGAAGTAAGTCTAAAAGAAGGTTGGCAATTGGTACAGGATACTTCATGGGAAGATTACGAAGAAATACCTTCCCAAATAATGGCAGGTTATTTGACGCATTTTCAAGAATTAGAAGATACTTTACACAGCCTGCCTGAATCTAAAATTGACATAGTTTTTCTTCAAGCGGGTGTAGGAAGTTGGGCAGGTTCCGCTATATGGTATTATCTAAATCGCTACGGAAACAATCGGCCTAAAATTATTATCGTAGAACCTTTCGAAGCAGACGGAATTTTATCATCATTTAAAGTGGATAAAAGAGTAAATCCAGATTGCACTTTTAAAACAATTATGGCGGGCCTGAACTGTGGAATTCCTTCATTAAATGCTTGGGAAATAATCAAAAACGGAACAGATATTTCCATCAAAGTTCAAGACGAGTTTGCTGAACAAGCCATTAGAGAATTATATTATGGATATGACCAGAGAATAATTGCAGGCGAATCAGGCGTTGGTGGCTTAGCAGGTTTTATTGCACTTATGACAACAGATAATATGCAAATTTTGAAAGAGCATTTAGGAATCACATCAAAAAGTAACATCTTATTTTATAATACCGAAGGAGCAACTGACTTGGGCAATTTCAACAAAATAATAAGTGTTAAACCCTGACGAGAGATAAAAACTGCCACCAACAAAATGTATAAAACATGGCTGGGGTCCAGTGTAAATTTGGAGTTTAGTTTTCAAATTACGTTTGGTCACGTGGGACAAGCTAGCACTTCGAAAACCCAGCAACGTTTCATACATAAACGTTAGACATTATTAAAAAAATATGGATTCTAATCAAAAATCTTCACTAAGAGGTAAGTTATTCCGGCATCTGGACGGCATAGTTATCGCCCCGACTGCTTTTACCTTAAAAAAACATGGCGTAACGGATTATTTATTAAAAAACAAAAAAGCGGAGTTAAAGGATCTTGCTATAAAGTTTAAGGCTAATGAAGGGTATTTAAATGTTGCTTTAAGGGGTCTCTGCTCTCAAGGTTGGCTTATCCAAAATGTAGACAATCAAAATAATTCTGTAAGCTTTAAAACAAATGAAAAGTCAGAAATAGCGTTCAAATATTTTCATCTCTATGAGGACGTAGTGGCCCTTTTACAAATGTCAGAAAGCTACCATCAAAGAAAGTTTGAAGTTGAATTGTTTTTAAAGTTACGTGGCATTTATGAGAAGTATAAAATAAACTATGGAATTGAGTTATCTAAAAACAAGTCGCAAAGAATAATAGAAGAGCAAATTTTAACCCACATTGAAGGAATTATTGTAGGACCGACAATAGTTCACTTGGGTATCACGGGAATGTTTCATAAATACTTTATGGAGACCCGATTCCGGTCTGAAGAATTCCATGAAAACCATAAAGAGTTTGACCAATTACTTAATATTTTAGCTGAACTTGGTTGGTTTAATGCTAAAAACAGTACTTATGAGTTTAATGAGTATGGTTTGTTTTTTGCCAAAAGGGCCGGCGCTTATGGAGTGACGGTATCGTATATTCCAACACTCCGAAAATTGGACGACCTAATTTTTGGTGACCCACTAATCTTAAGCAATACAGTAACTGGATCTGACGAGTTACATGTAGATAGAGAAATGAATATCTGGGGAAGTGGCAGTGCCCACAGTTCGTATTTTAAGGTGGTAGATGAGATAATAATCGAGCTTTTTAATAAACCAATAGATGAACAACCTAAGGGTATACTCGATATGGGTTGCGGTAATGGTGCGTTTCTTCAGCACTTGTTTGCCGTAATTGAAAGTCAAACCTATCGAGGAACTGTATTAGATGAATATCCTTTAACGATAATTGGAGTAGACTATAATCAAGCTGCTTTAAAAGTTACTAGAGCTAACCTCATTCAAGCCGATATATGGGCAAAAGTAATTTGGGGAGATATTGGAAACCCTGAGCTTCTAGCCAAGGACCTGAAAGATAATTATGATATAGAACTGAAAAGTTTGCTTAACGTAAGAACGTTTTTAGATCATAATAGAATTTGGCAAAATCCCAGCAGTAGTTCATCAAGAACTAGTTCATCTACTGGTGCATATGCCTACCATGGAAAAAGAATCGACAACAATTTGGTTGCAGAGTCACTAAAAGAACATATAGAAAAATGGACTCCTTTTGTTGGAAAGTTTGGCTTGTTGCTGATTGAATTACATACGGTAAAACCAGAATTGGTTGCCCAGAATATAGGAAAAACAGCCGCCACGGCCTACGACTTAACACATGGATATTCAGATCAGTATATACTTGAAATGGACGAATTCCTGCATTTAATTCAAGAAGCTGGTTTGACTCCGGATATAAGTAAGTTTAGAAAGTTTCCCAATTCTGATTTTGCTACTGTATCAATTAGTTTATTAAAATCCAACAATGCATAACATGGTGTATAGTGCATTAGAACGCACCCTACGCAAACCGTGTGGCGTAATAGAAATATCCTCGGATATTGTAGACGGAGCCGCAAGAGTCATGGATCCTTTATTCGATGGCATCAATACCGGTAAACATTGGTGTGGTAAATTTCTAAAAGACTATCGACCAACTAATTGGTAATTAGTTCGACCTGCTCAGCAAAAAAGCGCGAGCAGCGATCCATTTTTTTTTGTAGGCAGCCAGTGTCAAGGGGAACGTTTGCATGTACCAACTTGGCAATCTAACCGTGCCGTGGTATCTTAAGGACAAAATGTCACTTATTACCGACTATATCCGTTTATAATCGGTTACAAACGGATACATGATTGATTGTAAGATTGTTAACCAACCAAAACATGCATCCAGCCATAAGGCAGATATGTGAGATGCCCCCCCCCGACCAGGGATATAAAGTCACATATTCGGTTTGTTGTAGGACAGGTAAAAAATAAAACTTTCAAGTATGAAAATTCAAAACCTTAGTCAAAAATTGATTGGTGCTCATCTTCTTTCAGGTATGATGAATCCCGGAAACGAAATCGCATTAAAAATTGATCAGGTATTATTGCAAGATGCCACAGGTACCTTAGTAATGCTGGAATTGGAAGCGTTTAATTTAAAAAAGATTAAAGCAGAGATAGCAGTTCAGTATGTGGACCATAATCTACTTCAAACGGATTATAAGAACATGGATGATCATATCTTTCTTCAGTCAGCTGCTGCTCGCTTTGGATTTTGGTTTAGTAAGTCTGGAAACGGAATTAGTCATGTTGTACATATGGAACGTTTTGGTAAACCGGGGCAAACCCTATTGGGGTCGGATAGCCATACTCCTGCAGGAGGTGGCATTGGAATGCTTGCTATGGGTACAGGGGGCTTGGATGTAGCACTGGCTTCTGCAGGTGAGCCTTATTATATTAAAATGCCAAAAATTATGGGGATCAAGCTCACTGGCAAGCTACCAGACTGGATAAGTGCTAAAGATATTGTTTTAGAAATGCTTCGTAGGTATGATGTGACTGGAGGGCGTGGGTATATTTTAGAATATTATGGTGAGGGCTTGAAATGCTTGAGCGCTTGGGATCGTCATGTTATCACTAATATGGGTACGGAGTTAGGTGCTACTTCTTCTGTATTTCCTTCAGATGAGATCACCCATGAATTCCTACGAAGAGAGGGAAGAGAAAATGACTGGGTTAAACTGGAAGCAGATGA
>JBLIIJ010000186.1:0-4678 GCA_047635055.1 Cyclobacteriaceae bacterium
AAAGCACTTGAATTAGATTCAACATTTCTAGCGGCATACGTTAATCGGGCGATTTCGTATGCCAATTTGGGCAACCTTGAAAAAGCCTGTAGTGATTATGGAAAAGCGGTAGAACTAGGGCTTAACGATCGTCAAGCCAACTTAGAGGAACTCTGTAGAAACAATAGATGATAAAATCAGGATATCCCGGCAAAACTGGAAAAACTGACAGATCCAAAATGACCATTTGGAAGAACTGCTTATTGCCATTCCTAATTTTAGGTGCTGTTATTACTTTGATCATTTTTTTAAGTCTCCGTTTCGGATGGAATTAATTCACCCCCCCCCCTAGCCCAAGGCGTACCAAGAAATGAATGCTCGAAAATTTATTCATTCACATGCTGTAATTGAGATAGCAGACGCTTCGACTCGGCGTATTCAACCGATCCGACGGTGCTATAGTATGGAAATTGTTTATTTGGGATAGCGGCGATAACTAACATTTCCTTTTGACTGGTTGCCGAATTGTAATTCAAACTTATCATGTGACTATACACGCGATTATCAGGTAATATTTCAAATCAGACAAGAAAAATGAAATGATTTTCTACAAATTACAGTTTGATTATTATGGAAAAACTAGAAACGAAATCTGCGATTGCTAATTTACAAGATCACTCAAGACTTTGGGTATACCAAAGTAACAGATCGTTTGATGCGAATGAGAGGGAAGAAATTAATAACCTCCTAGCGACATTCGTTTCACAATGGGCTGCTCATGGGTCGCAACTAAGTGCCGCGTATGACCTGCCTTATGATCAATTTATCGTGTTGGCCGTAGATGAACGCCAGGCGATGGCTTCAGGGTGTAGTATTGACTCCTCTGTAAACCTGATTCGCCAAATAGAAGTGAAGTACGGTTTGTCTTTGCTCGATCGGTCGTTGGTTGCCTTTTTGGATAAGGAAGCATTAAATATTATTCCATTTAATAAGTCAAAGGCCAACATTGAAAATGGATTGATTAAAAAAGACACCATCATTTTTAACAACGCTGTTGCCTCTGTGGGGGAATGGAAAACGAACTGGAAGCAGCAAGCCTCCGATTCTTGGATGGCGAGATTTTTTAATTGAGGGAAACAATCAACATTGTTGTTTCCAATAAGATAATCATTTATCGCTAAATTTCGTTTAGTTTTCAATTGGACTCCTATGCTATCTATAATGAAGCAACTATTTTACTTATTTATTTGTGTTTTTTTTATTCAATCTTGCGCCAATAAGGCAGCACAATCGAGCTTTGAAAAAGGCCAGTTTGATCGGGCGATTGCGATGTACAAAAAAGGATTATCGGATGATGATGAGATAGGGAATTTTCAGGTTGCGGAGGCCTACAGGAAATCAAACCGATTAAAAGAAGCCGCTCCTTATTATCAAAAAGCCCTCAAGGCAGGCTCTACTGAGCAAGGTTTACCCTTTTATTTTGCCCGCTCATTAAAAGCCAATGAGCAATACGAGGAAGCGGAGAAAGTGCTTCAAAATTATCTTTCAAAAGCTGTTGGCGATAAAGAGTTTAGAGCTTTAGCGCAGGAAGAACTGGATAACCTAGACCAACTAGAAGCACTTGAGTCAGATTTAAATTATTTCAGAATCAAGAACCTCGACGAGTTGAATACTGAGTTCGCGGAGTATTCACCCGTCATCAAAGGGAGCTATTTGTATTTCACATCAAATAGGCAGTCAAATAAGATTTACGAAGCGACAGGTACACCTTTCACCGATTTGTACAGGGTCCAAACCAAAGGAGCAAATGTCAATGCTAGAACGTTGGAAATGTTAGACCCAGTGATCAATCATGAAGATGTCAACGAGGGCTCCATGACAATTTCTTCAGAGGGTACGAGTATCATTTTTGCAAAGGGAAATTCAGGCAAAGCAACTGGTACCATTGAAGTGAATCTATTTTTTACAAGATTTAGAAATGGAGTTTGGACGACTCCACGACCATTAAACATCAATGATCCTGAGTCGTGGGATTCCACACCGGCCTTGAGTCCGGATGGAAAAACCTTGTATTTTTCATCTACCAGAGCAGGGGGCCAAGGTGGTGCAGATCTTTATTCCGCACAGTTGAATCGACGAGGAAGATGGGTAGATATCAAAAATTTGGGACCAAAGATCAATACTTCTGGGGATGAGGCTTTTCCTTTTGTATCGAGTGATGGGAGGCTTTATTTTTCATCAAATGGACATCCGGGTTTTGGAAACATGGATATTTTTGTTGCCACTAGAGAAAGAGGACAGATTACTGTTGAAAACCTTGGACAACCGATGAATTCTCATTCGGATGATTTCGGAATCTTTCAATTCGATTTGACAAAAGGCTTCTTCGCTTCTAATCGGCCAGGAGGCCAAGGAGATGATGATATTTACACCTTTGTAAATGATGATCCTGATTTGAAAATTGTTAACTACTCCTTAGAGGGAGTGACGATGCATAAGGACGATGGAGGAAAAGAAATCATTCTACCTAATACTAAAGTGTCTTTAGTCACATTGGAAGGAGATGTCATTGATGAAGCGTTTACAGGAGAGGATGGTGATTTCAAATTTCGGGTTTACACCGAAGAGAAGTACAACCTGATAGCAGAAAAGACGGGCTATTTTACCACGAGAAAAATATTTACAACAGAAGGCAAGTCTGTTGATAGAGCCAAGTTGACGGAATTTATCACCACTATCGATTTCACCACGTCCATCATGATGGAGCCGATTGTGCTGGAAAAGCCGATTGTACTTAATAATATTTATTACGATTTGGATAAATATGATATTCGCAGCGATGCGTCAATAGTTTTGGATAGTTTGGTGCAAATCATGCAAGACAATCCTGATATTTTCGTTGAGCTAGGGTCGCATACTGACTCCAGAGCCGAGAACGAGTATAACTTAAACCTTTCTCGTCAGAGAGCACAATCTGCAGTGGAGTACATGGTAGGTAATGGCGTAGCTCCAGCGAGACTGAAGGCCAAAGGGTATGGCGAGTCGCAGTTGCTCGTGTCTAATGCCAAGTCGGAAGCAGATCATCAAAGGAATAGAAGAAGTGAATTTAAGGTATTGCGCTACAACCCTAAAGACCGAGAGGATGAACTTGAGCCAGAAGGCAACTATGACGAATATGACAGGTTCTTTGACGGCAATTGATCTCCAATTATTTGATTTTTGAAGGCTGTAGGGCTTAGTCCACAAGTCTTTTTAAAGGTGCGATTGAAATAGCTCGGATCATTAAATCCAGCTTTGTACATCGCTTCGGCAACTGTTTCAGAAGACTTTAAGAATTCTTTAGCCATTGTAACTCTAAACTCAGTTATAAAACCAATCACTGTATTCCCGGTATTTTTTTTAAAAAATCGACAGAGCGAATTTTTTGTCATCCCAATAAGACCGGCCAAGGTGTCGAGTGCTATCTCTTGGTTGAAATTCTCTGACACAAAAGCATAAATCTTAGCAATTCTGTTCTGCCCTTCCACTTGCGAGGAAGTTGACAGAGCCAAGGTATTGAGTAATTGAAAATCATTGGTATTCATAAGGTCATCCAATATTTTCAGCAAAGCGATCAATTTTTTAGGGGAACTTTTGATGCCTATTTCTTTGATGTAGCGACCGATAATCTCTTTCGTAGAAGACCCAAAAGAGATCCCATAATTAGATAATTTCAATAATTTTTCGAGCCGTTTATATTCAGGAAGGACCATCAATTGGTGAGCAAAGCTTTCTGAAAATTGTATGACAACTTCAAAATTGTCACTGTTCATTCGGTTGCCTAGGGGTAAGTGAGGAAGGCCAGGACCCAATAATAGTAATTCTCCATCTTTATAATTTGAAACATGATTGCCAACATGGCGATTGCCACTGCCATTGTGAATGTAGACAATCTCATATTCAGGGTGAAAATGCCAAAAATTGACCTTACACAGATAGCCATACTCATAAATCATGGCTTTAAAGGATTCGCCGATATTCGTAACGATGGTTTCTTGAGTTGCCTTCATAGGTGCATATTATCTAAATATTTCCTGTAATGCTATATTGGAGAATATATAAGACAAAAAAACGAATAGATTTTCCGTTGAAACCATGGTGGTTATTATTCAATTTGTAAAGAATGAAAACAATAGTCTTTGATCTGGGTGGAGTTCTAATTGATTGGAATCCGAGAAATATGTATCGCAAATACTTAAATGATCAGCAGATGGATTATTTGCTTACTGAAGTATGCACTATGAAATGGAATGCACTGATGGATGCGGGGTTGAGTTTTGAGGAGGGGGCAAAGCAGCTCATAGAAAAATTCCCAGAACATGCAGCGATGATCAAAAAGTATGGAGAGGAGTGGCCTGAGATGATCGGAGGAGCGAAGGCGGAAACAGTGTCTATTTTAGAAGAACTATACAAACAAAATTACCCGCTTTACGCATTGACCAATTGGTCAATGGAGACTTTTCCACCAGTGTTAAAAAGGTTTGATTTTTTCCGCTACTTCAATGGTATTGTCGTCTCCGCGGAGGAAAAAGTAGTTAAGCCGGAGGAAAAACTGTATCAAATCCTTTTGGAGAGATATAGCCTTGATCCGCATGAATGTATATTTATTGATGATAATTATGACAATATTGTTGCTGCTGAGCAACTAGGAATGCTTGCC
>JBLIIJ010000187.1:0-4676 GCA_047635055.1 Cyclobacteriaceae bacterium
AATCTAATTCCTTGTAGCGCTTTTTTTCTAGCAAAGCAGGGACATTTCCCATATACAATCGGTGCAGCTTCTTCACTGTCTTAAGTGGTTGACATGGGTAATAGTCAAGCAGTCCGTCAGGAAATGGTTTGATCAACGCTTCGGCTTCCGCTGCGCTTCCATGAAGCCAGGTTTGATCATCTTTTTTGTCCACAATAAACATCATCCTAGATTCCGGAGTATAAGGCGTTTCGTTGTGGATCCAAGCCACTTCCTTGTTTGCAGGCCCAGTAACTATCGTGAGCGTGTTGGATTGAACTTCATCTTTCGGATTGGTAAATGTTTGCCATAAACCTGCCACCATAAAAGGTTCTTTGGTTTTCAGCTGCACGTAATGGGGAAATATTAGATCATCCTTCTTGTAATCATCAAAAAAACCATCTAACATGACCAAGCATCTTCTGGTCTCTGCAGCACCTCTATAGATGCTCCTCTCTGTAAATATCCTATTATCTCTGGCATAGAGCGTGTTCATAGGCTTGCCTTTTATCTGTGGGGCAAACTCAAACGGCATAAATGCCCAATGTAGAAAATTGACATTTTCAGGATCCTCGTTTAATATAACAGGGAGCTCGGGTTCGTTCAATCCAGAAACATGATATGTTGGGTTGATTTCTTGCAGCACTTGTTCCCATAATTTTGTATTTCCATAACGCTTAGCATATTGTTTGGCATTTTTGGTAGAGTGAGAAACGTCGAAGCTCATCGTATATAAATAATTAAAAGTAAGTGAGAAAATAGGTCTAAACTATAGCTTTTAGAGCATAGCTAGATTTCCTAGCTACGAACGTACGCAAATATTATAAAAATAAGAAATTATGTATTATGTTAACCACAAATCTCCTGTAAAAAGAATAGGATAGCGGAGTTTTCTGAACCTGTGGTAAAAAGAAAATTGACCGCTAATTTGTGAAACTCTTTTCTTTTCGATCAGTCCAGCAGCCGGTTCGATTCGTTTTTCGGTTCGATGCTTTTGATAAGAAAAAATGACTAGCCTTCCTCACGCCTACCCGGCTTGATAGCAGCACTAGATTTGGGATACAAAAGCGCATATTCACCCTTTCCATCTGCTAAAAAGTGATTCTGATATATAGCATAATATTATTTATTGATCTTCGTTATCCCTTGGTGTGTCCAACACGATAGGAGTTTTTGAGTACCCAGCAAAGGGATTAGGCTTTTATGAAGAAGTTTCAGCAAATGATAGCTCAACTACAGTACCTTCATTTCCTCGCACATTAAAAACCGTATCGTCTTCAAACAGTAAGTATTGTCCTTTTATACCTACAAGGCGTTCTTCAAAAATGGGCGTTTTGGTCAGGTTAAGACTTTTGATTTTTTTTGGATAACGAAGGACAGGAAAATCCAAGGTCCACTTTTCCTTACTATCGGGCAAAAAATAAGGTTTCACCTCTTCTGGAATGTATTGTGACAGCTTGTCTCGAAACTCAAATAAGTCTTCTTCTTCAATATCATTCTTGAGCATTTTTCTCCAGTTTGTTTTGTCAGCAACAAATTCCTTCAATGCCACCTCGGCAATTCCCGCCAAATAGCGATTGGGTGCCTCAATAATCTCCAATGCTGCACTTGCGCCTTGATCAATCCAACGCGTGGGCACTTGATTTTTTCTTGTGACCCCTACTTTTACATTACTTGACAGAGCCAAGTAGACAATATGTGGTGCCAATTGCGTTTTTTTCTCGAAAGCGAGATCTCTATCTTCAATATCGAGATGTGCTTTTGATAATTCTGGTCTAATAATCCATTCTGCTGTTTGTGGGATTTTATAAAAACAATCGTAACAATGGCCCATTCTATACGTTTTCTTCGGGCTACCACAGTTTAAGCATTGATAACCAACAAATGCTATTTTTACTTGCTCATCTAATAGGCCATTCATATGCAACATTTGTTCCTCTAGGTAAAGGAAATAGTTAATTGGTGAACCAAATTCCGTTCGCATTTTGGTTAAAACGCCTTTGTACATACAGCTAATCTTTAGTCTAAGTATTCTTAATTCTTAATAACATTAAATTTAACATGAAGGGTACTATTCCCCGATGCTTGTATCGAATAAAAAGTAATTATCCCATTTCGTACCTAGTAAAATTGCTCCAAAGCGCTTGATTTCCGCCCTATCGTTTTTATTTTATCCTGTAGCCCTGAGTAAAAAAATACTTTTTTAATGGTAAGCCTGCTTATAACCTGAATGCTATTAATGCTTAGGCCATAAATCTTCTGGGGAACGTAATTTGACCCTTGACGTAAATTTGATTGTTTGAGCAGCGCGACAAGGACGCCTATTTGATTTATTTTGCTAGCGCAAGAGTCAGAAAATGTTCGTAGGCTATTTATTGATATTCCAGATAAACGATGTAGAAAATAAGAGTACAAAACACTTTTTTACAAAAAAATGGCGATTCGGAAAGAATCGCCATAAATGGACCAAAATCCACCATTTTTAGAACCTTCTGCTTAATGAACCATGATCTTTTTATTGTAGACCACAATACCGGCATCATTCCTTAATCTAATAATTGAAACAGCACCTCGGGGAACGATCAATTCTGTCATGGTTGAATTATTTATGCCCTGCTTATAAACCCTTTTTCCAGATAGTGAATAAGCCTCGACATAACGTACATCTCTCAATGATTCTCCCTTCATATATAACCTTCCATTTTGCATTATAAATTTAAGATCCACCAATTGCTCAACCGCCAAGACAGTTCCTCCGCCATCTTCTAAGGTGAATGCAATCGTGTAGGTTAGTTGGGTCGTTCCATCTACTGCCGTTACAACCACACTTGTTATACCTGGTAATGCATCCGCACTCGTAATACTAAAAGTAGCATTATCATCAGAAGAAGTCACCGTTACTTCAGGAACAGCTATTTGATCTATTGGCAATTCAAGTGCATAATTTAATAAACCACTTAAAAAACCATTGATGGTTTCTCCATCTACTTTAAGATCTGATAGTGTTGCATCATCAATAACCTCAGCAGGCACACAAAGTGGATAGGTACAACCCGAATCTTGCATAGTGGTAGAATTGGCAGCACAACCGAGCCCACCATATATCCACACATTATTGTCTTTGTATGCCCATGAACCTGTATACTCCCACTCCTGTCCAGTTCCATCAACATTGATGTCTCCATAGGTCTCAATGACGGTAAATCCACTGTATAGCTCTACCGCATCGTCTCCATTTTGATTCATTGCCTCCGTTTGAATGACATGCTCAATCTCCTCTGCACAATCTCCAAAATAAGTCGTTAAAGCATCATCTTCTCTTGCAAGTAATATATCATCCCCAGCGGCAACCGAAATGGCAGGAAATGTGTATTCCATGCCATCAGTACCACCTCCATTATTAGCTACACCAATACCATAAACACTTAAATCTGGTATATCTGCCAATGCTCTTAAATGAACTGCTTTTCCACTATTTACTCCTGGTTCTGTGGACCAATTAAGCGCAAATATCCCTGCTAACTCAAGGTCTTTAGGAACATCAGAAGAGGTTCTAATAATATTTCGAATAGCATAATTCTGATCTCCGTTAGCATCCGTTGCAACAGCTGTAATAATATAATCTCCGATTCCATCAATTGTTACGGTAGTGTTGTAGGGTGCTGAGTTATCCGTTGCAAGCGTGTCTCCATTAGCAATGAAAGTTACTTCTTCGATCTGGGAATTATCACTCGTTGCTGATACCGAAAAGTCTATAGCGGTAGTATCCATAAATATTGCGCCCTCTGCTAGATTATTAAAATCAACAGTGATCCCTTTATTCGGTAAAGGCTTATAGTCATTCCAATAAGAAAGAGAATCAAAAACAACCGCTTTCACTGCTGCTCTTATGGTTTGAGCGTCACTTGCCGAAAGGTCAAAATCATAGCTCAACGATGTTGGGTCTTTCTGGAAAATACTCGTATAAAAAGTACATGCACTCAAGTAGGAACCTGCATTAGATGGATGACTTTCATCTGGATCATACAGTTCAATCGCAGGACTATTGTTCCTTATATATCTCCAAACTGCCCCTACTGGGGAAATAAGTCCATTTTGGTTTTCTTGCATCGTGCGATATCTTTCACGTAATAGATCGTTCATTCCTTCGAATGAAAGGCCTTCGTAACTGTTCTTTCTTCCCCATGTCATAAAGAACATTACATCGCCGACGGGGTTGGCCAAGCGCCGAATACTATCCAGTGCAGCTGCTTTTGCAAATGTTTGCTCCTCTACAATTTCAATATCTCTTACGGGACGAGTACTCTGCTCCTGTAGCACCACATAATCCCAACCACCTTCTCTGATTTTACCAATGGACTCACCATCTGCAAGGTGATTTTCAAGAGTATACCCACCTGTGGTATTCTCATCATGAACCAGTTTATCACCGACTGATGAGGCTAAATCCTGAACGATTGTTGGCATGTCAAAATAGAAAGTATAGCTATTTCCTAAAAAGAGAACAGACCTTTCGATACCCTCATCTTGACCAAAATCACAAAGTGGATAAGGGCAAGCGGAATCTTCCATGGTGGTTGAAGTCGCTGCACAATCAACTCCTCCATACGTCCACACATTATTGTCTTTATATGCCCATGATCCCGCATATTCCCACG
>JBLIIJ010000188.1:0-4634 GCA_047635055.1 Cyclobacteriaceae bacterium
CATAATAATGTCAATTATCATTGGCACATTCATTTGTTAGAAGAAAGAGTGTCCTCATTTAATCGTTACAGTAATTATTATGCTCTTAACCAATGTGATAACTTCATTGGATCATAGGTCAAATCCTCTCTTCTTTGGGAATTTCCATAATATGTAGTTTGATGATTATATGAAGGATATTAGCGCGGAGGTGAGCTATATGATTCCATATCAAAAGATGTGTATTAATTAGTTAAGTCAGTGAGTGAAAATTTTCAATACTCAAGACACTCATTTAATATCTTCATGTGTGGATTTATCAGTTCGGCCTTAGCCTTTATCATCTGCCATGTATTCTTTGCTTAAACCAATATCATCTCCTATTTTCTGGCTCTTGAGTGTCGATTACAACAAAGTGAAATAGCGATTATGGGGGAAAAGTGATCATTTCAGCTTGCAGCGTAATACCAAGCGCGCAATCTTATATTAAAAAGTTTCCTTGAAATATTTAGTTAGAAAAACTTAAAATTACTGTGGCGCTAAAACCGAAACCAATGATTCGTCGGCCAAAAATGGGTTCCCTAAAAGAGCAAATTAACTCATCCTATAATAATCACTCTGACACTAAAACAACGCTTTTCCATTTATGACGCGCTATTTTATGATGTGAGACAAACAACAAATCTCTCATTAATCCCTAACTTCAGGACAAATCTACATCCATGAGACATAGCTTCTATTTTCATAGTACTTTCCTTTGTATCCTATTTGGAGTTATAAGCTATTTCTACCCCATTTGGCTTTGGTCCTACGCCCTAATGATCCCGTTGATTTTCACAGGTATTTTAAATCGAATCCAAAAAACCCACGCCATTCTTAGAAACTTTCCAATTTTGGGATATTTCAGATATGCCTTTGAAGCAATAGCTCCAGAGATCCAACAATATTTTATTGAGAGATCTACCGATGGTGTCCCTTACAGTCGCAACCATAGAGCGCTAGCGTATCGCCGAGCGAAAAATGTGAATGATACTACTCCTTTTGGTACGCAACTCGATTTAATGACCAACGAATATGAGGCAATTAGACATTCAATTTATGCGACCGATCCTGTTGAGGAATTCCCAAGGGTAACCATAGGCTCTTCTTTGTGCAGTCACCCCTACAGCGCATCAGTATTGAATATTTCAGCCATGAGTTTTGGCGCATTAAGTAAAAACGCCATTATGGCGTTGAGCGCTGGCGCCAAACGTGGTGAATTCTATCATAACACTGGTGAAGGAGCTATTTCTGATTATCACCTCAAAGGTGGTGGAGATTTAGTTTGGCAAATTGGTACCGGATATTTTGGATGTCGAGCCAAGGACGGAAGCTTTGACCCAGAAAAATATAAAGAAAAATCCTCGCTGGAAGCGGTGAAAATGATTGAGCTAAAAGTGTCTCAAGGGGCAAAACCAGGTCATGGAGGTGTATTACCATCTATAAAAAACACAAAAGAAATAGCCCGTTATAGAGGCATTGAACCACACACTACCGTCTTATCGCCTCCTGGGCATAGAGGTATCAAAAAACCAGAAGATATTATCAATTTCATTAAGCAATTGAGAGAACTGTCAGGAGGCAAGCCTGTTGGTTTTAAGCTTTGTATTGGCCGAACAGAGGAGTTCATTGAACTCGTTGAGGCAATGGTGAAATTAAAGGCTTGGCCCGATTTTATCACTGTAGATGGGGCCGAAGGTGGTACAGGTGCCGCTCCCCTTGAGTTTTCGGATTCTGTAGGTATTCCACTAGAACCTGCACTCATATTTGTAGATGCTACGCTAAAAAAATACAAACTCCGTAATGAAATAAAGGTGATCGCCTCAGGTAAGGTTTTGAGTGCGTTTTCTATCTTAAGAATGATGGCTTTAGGAGCCGACTTATGCAACTCCGCTAGAGCATTCATGTTTAGCTTAGGGTGCATACAAGCATTGAGATGTAATTCAAACGATTGCCCTACAGGGGTTGCTACACAGGACAAAATGTTAAATAAAGGGCTTGACGTGACTGACAAAACCGAGCGTGTATACTATTTTCATAAAAACACCATTCATGCTGTTCTCGAGCTGCTAGGCGCTTGTGGATGTCAGCATACTGATCAAATCAAAATAGAAATGTTTGTAAAAGGTGATGAAATGGTCGCATTATCAAATAAATTTTTCCCAGATTCCGTTTTGAATCGAGTAGGCTAGCGAAGATTTTTATTAATAAATTTTTTAAAAATTGTTATTGTAAATCTATTTTTCAAATTAACGAAATCAGCAAGTTAAAAAGAACTGTCCTACTCTTTGCCGTGATGTTCTCTTTAAGTTCAGAAGCAAAAAAAGAGTTTATCTCCGGTGAAATCAATACTTTAAGCTATAATACATTACTTGGGAAGATTGATTTTCAAAGCGATATTATCAATGCTACATCAGTTACTTTTCAATCCATGGATGGAGTTGTTTCAACATTCAAACCACTCGAAATTAGAAGCTGGCAATTCCGTCATGAAAGGCTCTATCTTTCAAAAGAAATAACCATCGAAAAGAGAATAAATGCTTTTTGGGAAACCATTTAAAACTCAGTTTTTCTGGAAATTTTAGTTGATGGTATCCATGATCTATATTATCTGCGAGATATCGATGGCGATAAATTCTATGTAGAAACAGATGAAGGAGACCTATATGAACTCAAGAACGAACAAACGAAGGTTTAGTAAAGTGGAACGACACACACACTAGAGCCTACAAAATATATTCAAACTCTTGGGGTAATTTTTGAGGCCTTGACCATTTTTTTTATGATTCAAATTTGAATCATAAAAAATTAATAAGTTTTACATCCGCCTATCACAAAATGGTATGCAATGGAGAGTGTCTTATTTACTAACAGATGAGCGTGCAACAAGCCCTTTCTTGAACTTCTTTATCGGAATTCAATCAAACCAACCACGCATAGCTAGTGAGTATGACGGAATAGGCAATGCCCTAACCTATGGAAATTTCTCTACAGGTAACTCCGTTGTATTAGGAATACAGTTCGATCTTTACTTGAACCGAGTAGATAAGAATTTGGCATTTTCAAATGAATTTGCTTACAACAGCTTAACAAGCAATGGCCATAACATATCAATCAATGCGAGAGACACGGAGTTCCAAGTGATTAGAACAAGTAATTACCGGCTTGAGCAAAGGACTCTTAGTTTGAAATCCCGCTTTAAATATATATTTATAAATACCAAATAACCTCCCTTTATTGGTGTTCGAGTAAATAGCGTAATTGTTCTAGATCATGTATTCCTATCAGAAGAGACAGAAGAATCATTAGATAGTACTTAGTCTTTTGATGGCATTTACTATGGTCGATTTGATGAAAATTATTTAGGCGTGTCTTTTCTGATTTGTGCCAACCTCAAGCTCCGTAATAGATCTTTGATAATGACTATTTGAAACACTCGTCTACAGCAGCTATCAATAGCAGAGTTTATGACAGTGAATAGATATTCCTTTAAACTTGGTTATGGCCTTTCTGAAATCTAATCTGGTTTTGAACTCAACGCTATTGTTTTACCAACTTCAGCTATGCATCAAGTAGCCTGAACTTTCTTATGATGCGGCAAATAGACCACTCTCGGCTTAGATAATAGACATTTTACCTTATCCTGTAAGTAAAATCAATCCTTGCGCATACTTCCATTGTGGATTAATCAATGTTACAGCCCCTATTTTAAAAATAAAAAAAGTGTGTCACTGAGGTAAGCAGTTAAGTTAATATTTGTGTCTTCTAAAACAAGCTCATGCAGCTCTTATATCTATCTTATGATCTCTAAAGTCGAATTATAGTAAACAAGGCAATTGCCTGTTTGATTCGAATATCAATTGCTATTCGTGATTTCTTCAAGATTTCAATACGAAATAATCCGACGACCTCTAAGTTTAAGGGCTACTACCGCCTAGTAGAAGGCTAGCGAAATGAGTATAATAAGATATACTATCGCAATATTATAAATGTCGGATTTTAGAATCATGTAGTCGTCAAATAGCTCGATAAGCTTCATAAAACCTTACTGAATGCATAAATGAAAAAAATCTTTATCTATAAAAAACACACTGAATTATTGAAATATTCTGAGCTGCCTTGGGAACGATTCAGACAGTAAGAACGAGTTAACTTTCCTGAAATAAGAGCCAAAGAGAAAGCTTATCGTTTAGTCAATATTGACAGAATCAAGCAACGAAATATCAAGGAAATGGGTGCCGAATAGTTGAGTTTTCAAGCTTTGACAAAACTTAGGATAAAGGAATTTCTTACTGATCCCACAGATAAAGAATACGCGTGTCCCCATTAGATTTTTTGAACGAGGGGTGACTAATATCTATTCCCGTATCTACAAAACCGACAATAACCCCGTTTCCTTCGTCCCCAAGTAGGCTGTTAGCTTCATCAGATCTTACCATTGATCTTGCATCATCGAGTTGGTAGCCAACTTTTCTATCAGATTCCAGAGCAATCGTACCCTCTAATTCTGATAAAACACTAATTTTATTTACTGGTATTTTTACAGTGTAAAAATTATCAATATTAGAACCTATTACTGTTCCTGTATTCTTTAAAGCCCCCAGAGCACCTTCATA
>JBLIIJ010000189.1:0-4631 GCA_047635055.1 Cyclobacteriaceae bacterium
TGTAAATCTTGTCAATCAACCATTATAATTTAAAAATATCGATATCGCTCCCCATGGAGTAACACATATGACAGTACATCATATGATCTTCTTCCATGCCGTAAAGCTGTGATGAAGGTAAGTGCGACTGAATCGCGCATTGTTCAAGGCATGATGTCTCCGCGATTCACACCTCACAAATAAGCGTAGAACGCATTGCGTCAGCTTTTCTGTTTCAAAGCTTGAACGACCTAGGCCTTATTTTAAAACAATCAGAGAAGCGTGTTTATCTAATTCATGGGACAATTACACAAATAGGTGCCTTGAAAATCATCAGAGCTAGTTGAATGTAGCCTCTCCAAATAAGACTTGATATACATAAAAATTTTTTCCATTTTTGAGAAAACAAATACATCCAAAAAACTCAACAATGGAACCAAAGCCAAAATCTCCTCTACTCGAAAAATACTTACCAATTGTCGAGAAATTTTTTCTCCTATGTCTAATTATCGGAATGGTGTTGCGTTTTTTCGATGCAGGGCTCCCACAAATAACTTTTATCGGTCTTGGTGGATTAAGTATCGCTTTCTATCTCAATACCTATTGTCCTAACAACATCCCTCCTCCTGCCGAAGGACAACTTAATGGATTTAAGGAATTACTTGCTTATACTATAATGCCCAAAATATTATGGATAGGTACCTCCATTTTAACTGTAGGCATACTCTTTTACCTTATGAAAATGGGCAATGACGGGCATCTCAACATGATTTCAGTCGGGAGCATAACCGTTCTTATTGGTTCTATAGTTTTGCTAGCCAACAAACTAATGGGCACCAAGTATATCGACAATGTGCTACCTGTCCTTTTACGATCTACACCCGCGCTATTAATAGGCATTTATATTTATCTGGAAGCTATGAAATAATAAAACCGCCCAGTTGCTTGTACTTACTCCTCTTATCTCGGCAAAGCTTTCCTATATTATGGCCCAGCCAAAAGTTCAAGTCAAACCCTTGTACGGCTATTGAACAATAGAATTTTGACTTTAACCTTACAAACGGCGATCGCGTAACAAACTGTTTAAAAAAATTCTCATCTAAGTGAAAATGAACATGAACGAGCTGTCAGGTAGGAAAAATTTTGATGACCCTAATAATAGCTTGGAGAAAAGAGTAAGCATTGAATTGACTACCGAGTGGAAAACTTATTGCATCCGTCTTGCGGAGTTTAGCCCTACGAACTAGAAGACAATCGCTCCCGTTCGGTTTAGTATTTGAAGGCAGTGAAAACCAGTCCGTTCACCTATAAGAGTTAAGCTATGAATAAATCAAAGGTGTAATGAATATGCCTATTTTGACTCTAGTGATACGAATAGATCTACTTTTATGGAATTTTATACCTTCCGATTAAAGTCTCAAGATTTTTTTATCCAAACCGAATTAACGGGATTTTTGATGATGAAAAATAACCGAATGAGTCCCGATTGCCCAAAATCAAACCAACAACATATCTAAACAGAATAACGCATAGGAAAATTAGCTGATCCAATATCCTTATCTTTCAAATACGCAGTTAACTGCGTATTTGAACATTTTTATCTAACTTCCCATAATAATGAAGGATGACCTAATCAGACAAATGGGCTATATCACTTTAGCCACAAGACTCAAACGAATCAGTGACAAAATGAGTCATAGTACACGATTAATGTATAAAACCCTAAATATTGATATCGAACCCAATTGGTATTTGGTACTGGTCATCATCAAGGGAAACCCAAAAATCGCCGTGATGGAAATCGCTCAACACCTACGGTTTACGCATCAATCTGTGATAAGCATGACCAATAAAATGATTTCAAATGGTTACCTCCTCACGGAAAAAGATGCCATAGACAAGCGAAAAACAGTTTTTGAGCTAACCATCAAAGCCCAAAATATGCTCCCCAGAATTCAAAGAATATGGGCACACGGCGAACAAGCCATTTTGGAATTGCTCAATGAAAATACCGAAATCATGGAGCATTTAGAAACATTGGAATCAAACTTAGAGGAATCCTCCTTCGGTGAAAGAATCCTTGACAAACTCCACAGATAACACATGAAGAATCATCACTATAATATCAAAGTTGAATGGACCGGCAACAAAGGTGAAGGAACATTGAACTACCAATCATATCGTCGAGACCATACAGTTTTTGGTGAAGGGAAATACAACCCCATTCAAGGGTCTTCAGATCCTTCCTTTTTAGGAGACCGCTCCAAGTATAATCCCGAGGATCTGTTCCTTTCTTCCTTAGCCGCTTGCCACATGCTTTGGTACCTGCACTTATGTACTGCGAATAATATCATTGTGACAGGCTATACCGATAAAGCAACAGGAATAATGACGGAATCGTCGAATGGCAGTGGAAAATTCACCAGTGTTACCTTACATCCTGTGGTCATTGTCCAAGATGAAAAACACCTAGCCAAAGCCAACAGCCTCCACGAAGAAGCGAATAAAATGTGCTTTATCGCCAACTCCTGCAATTTCCAAATAGCACATCACCCAACAGCTTTAGCAAAATAAAAGCGTACCCCAGACAGCTATCAAAACAATTGATCCATGGCAAAATACCAAACTAAAACATCGAAATCAAGAACCTCGGAGTAAGCTTTTAAGGCATAAAGTTGGATAATCGCCCTTTATGCAATAATCTGGGAATAGGACACACTCAGTGGGGTTTGATCACACCCGATTCTCTCCCTTCAAATAAGAAAAAAACCCAATGACCATCGCTTCTCGAAGGGATAAATCCTTAGCTCAAACCAAATAAACATCAAAAACCGCAGCAGTCAAGTATTCCCTCTCCATGATAAACCATAAAAAAAGGCACAAGCTAGACGCATTGTGCCAATTTTTTTTCTCCTATATATGTTAACAAGAATTTGCCTTTTGGTCTCTCCGCTTTCCCTTTTTAAAACTTATGACCAACTTTGAATTTGGATACGACCACATTCAAGTAAGCAATCATGGCGATGTACGTTAATATTAGCGTCGGCACATTCGAGTTGAAACCATAACTGAACTCGGGTAGACTAAGCCATTCTCTAAATGAAATGGTCGCAATGCTCAACATAAACACAATGCCAAATACAAATAGGCCGATAATAGAAGCCTTATTTTTAGGTGTACGTATATTGCCATTTTCGGCTTCCTTCTTAAAGAAATACCAAAGCATAACAATACAAAAAACAACCTCTATGGCGATTGCCAAATAGACGTTTGAAGCATAGAGCCCAAGCGCTATGTCCTGAGAATCTGCTCCGAAGATATGGTGTGGATGGCCAGAAAATATATCCAGCACAAAATGCGCCGCTACCAGCGCCGAACCTGCAAGACCAATTTTTGTGCTCTTAAACAGCCCCTTGCCTAAAAGAAAAATGAAGACCAGCCAGAAGATTTGTGGAAGCAAATCGTGGCTATACAGCATATCAACAACCAAAGTACTTAGCGTCGTATTAAACACATCGCTCGGCCCAGTAACCTCTAAGCCAAAATAGTGTAATGAAAACCACAATAGATCCTGAAATTGTGAGACAATTAGGAAGTAAAGCAACGTTCCTTTTGGGAATTTCTGATTTGCCACTAATGCGGTTGTGAAATGTCCTGCTAACATAATCGTTTAATTTTCTTATTATTACTTTAATATTTAAAGCTAAAATACGATTACTTTAAAATTTAAAGTAATAATCGACGAAAATTATGGCAAAAAAATTTCGTTCTTCCTGTCTTATTGCTTCTGTCTTGGATTTAGTCGGAGATAAGTGGTCATTGCTTATTATCAGAGATATGCTCTTGCATAAGAAAAAGACCTTTAAGGAGATGATGGCTTCTGAGGAAGGAGTGGCCACTAACCTATTATCCCAAAGGTTAAAATTGTTGGAGTCTCTTGAAGTTATTACCAAACGCAAACTACCACAAAATCAAAAAGAGAACATTTATCTCTTGACTCAAAAAGGCATTGACTTGGCTCCTATGATTATGGAAATCGTGCTCTGGAGTGACAAGTATGTGAGGTCTTACAATACCGAAATGAATGCTTATGAAACTAAGGATATCAATAAATCACAAGTCATTGAAAGTGTTCAAAACGAATACAAAAAATGGGCCTTTCAAATTGTCACGTAGACGTTTAATAGTTAATAGCTGCATCTTCGGGAATGTCTATTGCTGATACTTATTAAATGCAAATTCTTCATTTTGCACAGTGACGGTTTGAGATTATCCCAAACTGCTGATCATTGATCTCTTGTGAAGCTCTTTCTCCTACTTCATTGTAAAAAATATTGACTTTCAGGTTCAGACCTAAATTCGAATCACGCTCAAGCGCATTTTGAAGCGAATCATATTTTTCAGTGACGAAATCAGCTGTTGGTTGAATACCGTTCACATGATACGCTTGAAGCAATGCTGTGAGGTTGCTTGGGGTATTAATCTCGTTAGGAATTAGCATTGCAACAGTTATAACTTCTTCGTCCTGGCAGATAGCCACTATTGAAACGAGCGTGAGTGATATGATAGAGATTAGCTTTTTCAATTTGAGCGTTTTTCGCTGACTTGTTGATGCCTCGATTGAAAATGTGATAAAACTTACCTGGCTCTAG
>JBLIIJ010000190.1:0-4572 GCA_047635055.1 Cyclobacteriaceae bacterium
GTGGACAGTCTCCTTCCCGAACTTAAGAAAGAAGTGGCGGCACCTATCAACTACGCCCACCTCATGGCAGATGTTAGCAAGCTTTTTTTCGTTGATTTGTTGAAAACTGCTAATAAACTGCCCCATCCTAGTCAGGAAAAATAACGAACCGAGAAGTACTTTTTTTTACTGAACGCTGTGACTTTTTAACATCATTTACGTCCCAACAAAATGATAGACAGCTTTGAACTATTGCATTTACTCACTTTAATCATCATCAGCTTACAATGAATTAATTCTTGCTAATAAACTTATGGGAGCCCCCGAAGGAGAAATCCTTATTTTGCATGTAGTGAAAATACCCTCAGCTCATTTCTCATCTGTTGGTGAAAGTTGGACTGATATCATGGATAAACTTTTGTAATCAAGCTCTTTTAAAAAATTTATAGCAAACTGAATGTGCTCAAAATGGCGCACAGTGATGTGCGTATACGTGTGGTAAGAATATGGTCCACTATTGTAAACGGAGAATGCATGAATAATCCTAAATCTTACGCTTTATATAGGTTTTGTTTCTCAACTCGTAAAGGAAAAAATATTGAAATCACATAAAGAATATTCTCGTATGAAAACACTTGCTAATTAAGTAAAATACATGGAATTAGAAATAGCACGCTTATATAGCGATATTAAAGAGTCATTCAAGAAAAATTACCTTCAAGAAATCAAAAAAAATCTAAAGGTTGAGGTTCAACAAATGATCCACTTTGTGGATGAAACCAAATCATTCCATGCCAAAAAAGATGCTAAGAGCGTTCTGAATAAAGAAATAGTCCAACATAAACTAAACCTACAAGTATTTCTAAACGAAACATGGAAAAACCAAATTCAAAAAGAGTTTGCAGTTACTTATGAAGAACTATGCAAAGCGCAAGAGGTTATTTTCGAATCAACAATAGTCTCTGAGATTAAAGAACAAAGCAGCGAAAGGTTTTTTAAAAGTGAAGATGATTCTTCAAGAATCAAACTTTTAAAATTTTTCAAAAAAGGTGCCTTCAAGTGTAGCAGGTTTCCGATTCATGTGTTGAATCTATTTGTTAAAGATAAAAGGGTTATTCGTTATTGGGAACAATCCATTCCAGTTAAAAATCTAGCGATAAGATGTTTCAAAATTGAGGCAATATCAAAACTTAGAACGATAACCGATCATTTTTTCAAAGATATAACTCACCAATATTGTGAACTTAAAGCGTGGGAAGAGTCTTTAAACGGAGCATATTCAGAAGTTACGTACCAAGAGGTTTTTGTTAGAATAGCGGAATTTGAGATCGATCTTTTTCAAAAAATAACAACGGAGTTGAACCATGTACTCGATGCGTGTTACAAAACATTCCTCTCGAGTTATGAAAAAGTGGGCACAATCGAGTATCCCAATAATGATTTAACAGACGAAGGTATCCTGAGATTGTTAAATGAAGCGCAGAAAAATTGGTCAAACCACCATCATTCTTGGGGAAATACCCTTTTTGCCTTTTTTGAAGAATGGAGATCGGACATTGATATTTATATTCTTAAGCATAAATCATTGGCTGAACTCGAAGAGTTTAAGCAAGGGCAGATACGACAGCTCGAGACACAAATCGATCCTGAAATAAATGCGATAGAATTATTTATTAAAGAAGCAATAAAGACACTTTCCTTAGAAACAGATAACCTACCAAAAGAACTAAAGCGACTCAATTACGAAGCGATAAAAAAACTGGACAAGGAGTTGGTTCCACGCTTATGCGACAAGATTTCAGGTAGGAAATTCACTAATCTGATTAATAAACTGGAGTTGGAAATTAGAAGGGGAGTAGAGGACCTTTCTGAGGAACATGTAATTGTCAAAGACACAACTTTTGAATCTCCTACCAAAGACGATGATCTTCATAAAATTTCGCTTCATGAGTTAATTGCCTTCGAGACTTTAATATCGTTTCAAAGCCAGCTGGGTAAAGTGAAAGCGGAGCTTTTTAATTCTTTGGAAAGTATAACAATCATCGCTCAGGACTTAGATCATGTAATTACCTATGCATTTTCCTCTTCCATTGCTGCATTAGAAGATGAAGGAAAATCGGACAAAGACGCTACCAATGTTGCATCAGAAGGGTTGAAGAGAGCATTAGCGAGGCTAGAAGATACAAAGCTGGGCATAAATGATGCGATCGCGATTAACAATACTGCATTAGCGTCCATTGTAAATCAATTTTGCGGTAGCATCCTAGAGCTCACGACCAATGACAATATTCGCGAGCTTAGGTTAAGAATAACGAGGGCGCGAACCTCAAAACAGGCAGGGGACCTGAAGAATAAATTAATAGAAAAATTAAAATCTAGAAGTGCAGCTGTCTTTTTAATTGCAAAAAGCACATTCAGCTTAGCAAAAATAGGCTTTCACAATGCAAGAGAGCGATTTGTACTTACGGCCAAAAAACCGGCGCTTACTAAAGAGGTTTCGAATTTTTTACTAGAAAGTCAAGAGATTGTTAATCAGTTGCCGCTCGTATATAGAAGGCTTTATAGAATAGAACCGCTCGATGATTTAGAACTTTTTGAAGGAAGAAATGAAGAGCAACAGCACTTCAAGGAGGCATTCGAAAGTTGGACGAAAGGGCGATTTGCATCGACAGCTATACTTGGAGAAAAGTGGGGCGGACTAACAAGTTTTCTTAATTATGTGTTGGGCAACACTAGTTTTAAGCATCCGATTACCCGTATTTCCCCAAAAGAAAATATTTATAGTGCAGAATCTTTTATTGAATTTCTAAAAACTGCGCTTAAAAATGAGTCATTTGAAAATGTGGAGGACGTCATTGACTTTCTTAATTCCGGTGTAAAGCGCATTATTATACTAGAAAATTCACAAAACCTCTATCTTAGAAAAGTTGGTGGATTTGAGGCACTTAAGACTATGTTCCAGTTGGTAACACGCACCAACAAAAACATATTTTGGGTGACCACCGCAACCTTGTACACTTGGTCTTATCTGTCAAAAACAATCCGTATCCAAGAGTTTTTCAGCTATGTCATTCAATTAGGCGAGTTGAAAGATGAGCAAATAGTAGATATCATCTTGAAACGAAACAGAATTAGTGGGTTTAGCATACAATTTGATGCAGGCGAAAATCGAAAAGAAGATCGAAAATTCAATAATATGAAGGTATCAGACCAGCAAGTTGTCCTCCAGGATGAATTCTTCTCGGATCTGAATGAATTTGCCAAAAGTAATGTGAGTATGGCGCTCATATTCTGGCTGCTATCTACGAAAAAAGTAGATAAGCAAAGTATAACCATGGGTGTTTTCAACAAACCAGATTTCAACTTTTTAACCATGCTTTCTATGGATAAAATCCAAACGCTTTATGCCTTGATTCTCCATGATGGCCTTAAGGAAGCGCAACTTGCTCAGGTGCTTCACCTCAGTTTAATGTCCTCTCGGCTCACACTTCTTGCTTTATTAGAAGACGGTATTTTGCTCAGGGATAGTGACATCTACTCCGTGAACCCGATCTTATATAGGAATACAATCAGCTTATTGAAAACTAGAAATTTAATTCACTAATGATAAGAAATATACTCGTTGGTTTACTGCTAATTTATGGAATCTACCTTCATGCTCAAGAAAAAGAGCGTGATGATACGGTTGCTCAAACATTCCAGATTGAACAAAAAATAGCGGCACGGGATACCATCTTTCAGACGAAGAGTGACGCGTTGGATATCTCTGAGCCGAAGCTGTTAACACTGAATTTAAGTGAACCGCCACCGGTAGGTGAGCTCATATCTATTTCAAAAGTATTCTGGTCTCTTGTTATATTTCTTTTTGGCTACATCGCTATAAAATTCCTATCAAGAATCCTTGAAATCTTTGCCGAGAGAAGCACGCAGTATAGAATTACAATTAAGAGTTTCGTACCAGTAGTAAAAATTCTTGGATGGATTGTCATTATATTCCTCATCGTCGCAGGCGTTTTTCAACCACCTGCAGCTACCATACTGGCCTTTTCAGCTTCTATCGGAGTAGCTGTTGGTTTTGCTTCTCAAGACATATTAAAAAATATTTTTGGAGGCGTAATGATCCTTTTTGACCAACCATTTAAATCAGGAGACAAAATTCAGGTTGGTAATTACTATGGAGAAGTGGTAGAAATTGGTTTGAGGTGTACGCGAATAGTCACGCCAGATGACAACCTTGTGTCTATACCAAATAGTGACATCATGAATAGCTCGGTATCCAATGCAAATTCTGGCGAATCAAACTGCCAGGTAGCTGCGGAGATATACCTACCGATAGACGTTGATACGGCAATTGTTAGAAGTATTGCCACTCAAGTTGCTCAGGTGTCAAAATATGTGTATCTCAACAAGCCCATTACCATAATTTTCTTAAATGAATTTAAGGAAAGGCAACCCATTCTTAAAATGAAAATAAAGGCTTATGTATTGGATATAAGGGATGAATTTAAATTTAAGAGCGAAATGACGGAAATTGTAATCGAGGAGCTGTTGAAAGAAAAAATATTGGTAGGTAAATCAAGTTTTGACAAGTGA
>JBLIIJ010000191.1:0-4471 GCA_047635055.1 Cyclobacteriaceae bacterium
TGCGATGATAAAAGGCGAAGAATCCAATAGGCGAAGGTTCTCGCTTCAAGTGCATGACCTATTGTGTCAGAAGCTCGTGGCTGTGAGAATGATAATGGATATTCCGGTCATCGATGAATCAAAAAAATTGATAGATGAACTTATATATGACAGTAGAGCCATAATTAACACGATGGATATTAGCTTTCTTGAGGAAGCAAATGCTCAGCAGGCTTTTAAAAAGTACATAGACAATACCTCTCGAATATATGAAGGGAAAATTACATTTTCATGGGTTGGTGAATCCGATATTTCACCATCTAGCCTAGCGTTTAATATTTTCCGTGTATTTCAAGAGATCATGTTTTATGCCTTGGTTCAAGCATCCCAGGATGTAATTATAAGAGTTGAAAATAAGGATGATTTTTGCATTATGATAACTGGAATCCGGATAGAGGAAGAGGAATTAGTTAAGCTGAAGGCAATCGAACTTGAGCTTAGATTACCAGAAAGGAAGTCTGAGATTAAGGTTATTCTCAAGGATGACATAAAGATTGAATTATGCATTCAGCTTTAGGACAAGTGATCCTATAAAAAAAACGATAAACTAAAATCAGGTGGTACGCTTGCAGGCAATTTTTGAAATAATTAAATTCAGTACAAGTTTAATTGTTGTTTAGTGAACCAATAATACGCGCTCATGACAAAATATTATTTACAACAGGTAAAAAAGAGTAGAACTCAGATTGGTTTTTCTTTCTCCATTTGCTTTTTTGTCATAGCAATGTGTTTCTTTCTATTGCCTATTTCTTTGTTGACAATCGGAATACAATGCTTCCTGATATTGCTGTCTGCAATTACTTTTTGGTCAAGTAAAAAGGAATACTTGAGGCTTAACCAAATCATTCTAGGTTATGGGTTCATAGTGCCAATGACACTATGGCTTTTTATAACCAAATACCAACTAATAGACATAGACTTCAATTCATGGAACGAATATGGCATCGTTCTATTCTTAGCGCCTAACATCGTTATCCCTTCTATTATATATGAGAAACGAGCTGCTAAGTACTTTTTGAACCTAGGCATACTTCTTCTCGCAATCGTATTTTTTTCGTCTGTTGGACCATTTTTTAAGGTAAGTTTTTTTGAATCACATTCAGAACCTTTAACGTTTCATTTTTTTGAACTTTCAATGGCATATGCATCCGTTGTGGTTGCTTTTGTTTTGGACTTGAATAAAAAAAATCTATCAAAATTCTACCTGAAACTTATAAACAATGATGAAAGGTTGGAAAGGAAAATTGCAGAGAAGACTGTATTGCTTCAAAAAAATGCGTTAGGATATAAAAATATCTTAAATATTACACCTTTTGGAATATGTGTTGTCGATAGTAGCTTAAAACTGATAGAGGTTAATATAGCCTTCTCCCAGTTGACGCAATACTCGGAAGATGAAATCATTGGGTTGCTATCTATAGATGACCTAGATAAGCATTTGGATCGAAAAGGTTTAGTTGAATTTTATCAAAATAGTATCAGTGAGCATGAGGTCACTTTTATTGAAACAGAATTAACTAGAAAAGATGGGACAGTTTTTCCTGCTGCAGTATCATTAGTAAAAGTGGGGAAAGGAGTTGATACAATGTACTATGGGACATTTAGCGATATAACCAAAAGAAGGATAACCGAGGATCAAATAAATAAGCAGCAAGAACATTTACTTGAGGCACAGCGCATTGCTAAGCTTGGTAGTTGGCAAGTCAATATAAAAGCAAATCAGGTGTTCTGGTCGGATGAAGTTTTCAGAATATTTGGGGAAGAGCCATTTGAGGTCACAGTCGCAGATTTTTACGCATATATCCATCCGGACGAAAGGGCGGAGGTCCAGCGTCATTTTGAAAAATGTGCAGCAGAACAAAGAGAGTATAACATTATCCACCGGATTATTACTAAAACTGGTGAGATAAAATGGGTAGAAGAAATTGCTACTTTCCACTACGACTCTGACCAAAATCTTTTGTTTGCAGATGGGACAACACAGGATATAACGGAAGCTGTGCTTTATAAGCAAAACTTAGAATTGGATGTTCAAAAAATGAATCTGGCACTCAAAGGAGGAGATATCATGGCATGGGAGTACAATATTAATACAAATCAAATGGACATATTTCCCAGTGATTTAGAGAGTAGTCATACACCATTGGCGAATATCAAATCTTTAAACGATATATATCAATATCTTCATGAAGATAGTCAAAATCAAGCCTTAAGGAGAATTGAAAAATTGGATGATGGCCTTTCTAATACTGTTGTTTTTGAATCGCAGATAAGGGATAGCAGCACAGGTTATAGGTGGTATTCATGTTCTGTCAATGTACTCGAAAGGGATGAAAAAGGTAAGGCTATTAAGTTATTTGGCGTATTTCAGGATATTGAGTCCAAAAAGAATGAGGAATTAATAGAAATCAGAGGTCAAGAAGAAGAACGTGTGCGGGTATCAAGAGACATTCACGATAGCATTGGGCAAATGCTAGTAGGCACGCGCATGAGGGTAAATTCGAATTTAGATACAGCCTTCGAACCAAAGGAACTGCAAGCATTTCATCGCGAAATTGATGAACTGTTGGATCTTTTGATTGGGGAAACAAAACTTATTATCAATAATTTAGGGGTGGCCATATTTAACAATAGGGACCTGAAAGAGACGCTGGATCAGTGCGTAGAAAGAATGAGTAGAATTTTTCCTGGTCAAATAGAATTTAACTGGCAGGGAAAAAAGAGCATGGCAGATGCTAAGAAAGAATTAAATGTCTTCCGTATTTTTCAGGAATGCCTCACAAATGCCATTAGGCATGCTGATGCCAGCAAGATTGAAGTCGACATTCGAAACGAGGATGGGGAATTCTTGATGCAGTTCAGGGACAATGGCAAAGGTTTAGTAGTGCCCGTGGAGAAGTGTGAATTTGGCCTAAGAAATATGATGGAAAGAGCTGAATCTCTTAAAGGACACTTACTATTCGAAAACGATAATGGCACGTCAATCACGCTTAAAATTGATTGATCATTCGCATCTACCATCCGGTTAAGTGATTTTGTTGCTACAGTAGCATTTATTCATGATCGCCTTTTTGCGTGTCCTCCGTAGGCTGTTTGATGCTAATCACATATAGCTAGGAGATTATAATTTTAATATGTTTTTGCCTTTAGCTGTCTAGAAGTGCCACAACAAGCTGTGATCTTAAATCGAT
Source organism: Cyclobacteriaceae bacterium (assembly GCA_047635055.1). Lineage (GTDB taxonomy): Bacteria > Bacteroidota > Bacteroidia > Cytophagales > Cyclobacteriaceae > JAVJRN01. The sequence goes on from JBLIIJ010000191.1 coordinate 3,231, forward strand.
GAATTGGGCATTCATCAACTCCTTTGATACCGTTTATTGAAATGGTTCATGAGAAGGAGGGCTGGGTGTTTATCCTCATGAAAATGTAGTAATTTTAAAAACTCCTCTAGCGTTTTGCCAACGTTTATCGTTGCAAAAACTTCTTTTGTAGCGCTGGCAAATGCCATTGACCAATCTCGAAATAATTTTTTTTGGTAGTCTCCTCTGAGCACTAATGATACATGATGATGATGCTGGTCTTTCTATATGGAAGAATATATTTCATTGACCTTTTTTTTGTCACCTTCTAATAACTGGATGAAACGATCATAGACCCGAACCAAAAGCCCAGTTACATTGCCCGCTTCATTCCTAGTATTGGCTTCATTCAATATATCCCTTAGCATTTCATTGTATATGGGTGAGCTCTCTTGAATGGTGCAACTGATGTAAAACATCAATTGTGATACTTTATTGATTAATAAAATAGGTCATCAAATAATTTTTCTCTAATGGCGAATTTGACCAATGAAGCCATGTTCTTGCTTCCTGTCTTCTCCATAATATTGTGTTTATGAGTCTCTACAGTTCTTAGACTTATGAATAATTCGTCCGCAATTTCTTGATTAGATTGTTCATCAAAGATTAATTTTAAAATCTCCAACTCTCTTTTACTGAGATCTGCTTCCTTATGCGCACTCTTGCTATCAATCACACTTTGAATTATCTTTTCCTGAACCTGAGAAGAGAAATAGTTATTCCCCTTCAAAACTTCTTCTACTGCTGTGGTCAACTCTTGGGTATTACCTTCCTTCAGGACATAGCCTACAGCACCGGCCTTGAGCATTTTTTTAATACTAACCGTATCGTCCATCATCGATAGGGCAATTACTTTCAACTCTGGGTCATATTTATGAATCTCTTTCATCAGCTCCAGACCATCCATTTTTGGCATGTTGATATCAGAAATGACTAAGTTATATTTTTCTTTTTTGATCAAATTGATTGCCTCAATACCATTGTTAGCTTGATCTAGATCTTCCGTAATATTTTGTTGAATAAATCGGCCAAGAACATCTCTGATGATCTTGTGATCGTCTACTAAGAGTATTTTCATTCCTTTTTTTTTGTTAAGTTATAGAATGTTAAAATTAATTTTCTACGTGTTCTACGTAATATTTAAACGTCCTTTTACGAATAAGTTACCAGTTAATGTATTCGGAAATAATGAGTACCGACACAGTCACTATGATCAAAAACAG
>JBLIIJ010000192.1:0-4396 GCA_047635055.1 Cyclobacteriaceae bacterium
TTCAAATTAGGTTTTCTCGATGGATATCATGGTTTTCTGATAAGCAGGTTAAATGCCTATTACAGGTTTCAAAAGTATCTCAAGCTTTACCGGTTTGCTCATTTAAAATAGCGCGATAGAGATTTATGTAATTCTGAGCACATTTATCCTTGGAAAAACCTTTCACGAATAATTTGGCGTGCTCAATGATCTCCTTCTTTAAAGTAGTTTCATTTTCGAGTTCCATTATATTATTGGCTAAGCTTACAGCATCACCAATTGAAGATAATAAGCCAGTTTTCCTATGAATGACGATTTCAGGAATGCCCCCTGCATTCGTTGCAACAACGGGTACTCCAGCGGCAAATGCATCAAGAATACTCGTGCCTAAACCTTCTGTTTTGGAGGTAAACAAAAAATAATCTAGTTGAGGTAGCAGATCTGCCATATCTTCTCTGAAGCCAGTCATTGTGAAATGACTGGCAAGGCCTTTATTATTAATCCAGTTAGTGATCTCTTTCTTTAAGATCCCATCTCCAAAAATCAGAAAGTGGAAGTTATTTTCCTGTCTAATCAGAACCTCAGCGGTATTAATGAAAGTGGGATAATCCTTCTGAATTGTTAATGCTGATGTATTTCCGACTAATTTTTTTCCAATCGGTATTTGAAATTGTTCGTAGATATCATATGACCTTATGTCATTAAAAGAGGGGATATCCACACCGCTGTAAATATTAATTAGTTTTCTTTCCTCTTTTATCCGCGGTTTAGTGACTCTTAGAACTTCCTTGGAAACACAAACAATTTTTTTAATTCGGTGATAATTGTATTTGTATTGACTAAACCAATTGCTTTTGATGGCTACATCAACTCTTCGAGTTAAAACTATAGGGGCCCTTAACCCTATAATATTGGCTATTACACCAAGAGTATGAGATTTGGAAGAGTGAAGGTGTAACAAGTCAAAATTATTATTTTTGAAATGAACCTTAACTCTTAGGGCGTCAAAAATATTATACGCGTTATTAAAATTGATTTCGATAGAAGGGATATTCGCGGATTTACACCACTTGGCTATTTGGGAATTTTTTCGGCAAACTATCTGGGAATCAATACCCATGAATCGGGTTTGACTTACTAAATAAGCAATTTGCTGTTCTCCCCCCCTCCATGATAGTTCTGAGCTTAGGTGTAATATCTTCATCTTATCTGCCGGTATTCTTGAATAGCATTAAGAACCTATTAAAGTCTTATTTAGAAACATTCTATATAAACAGCCGTAATGTGTAGAGACATACATTGATTGCTTAAACAGTAGTTGATAGTTTGTAAATTGTAAAGTAATCATGCAAGGGGGAATACAAGTAATGGATACTGAGAAAGTAACGAGAAATAAATATAGTGAGGTTCAAAGAGTGAATATTTTCGATAACGAATTTATGCCTCACGTTGACACAATGTACAATTTTGCTTATCGACTCACTTTTGATGAGGATGATTCAAAGGACTTAGTGCAAGACACCTATATGAAAGCCTATCGCTTCATTAATTCTTTTCAACAGGGAACGAATGCCAAAGCTTGGTTATATCGAATATTGAAAAACTCTTTTATTAATAATTTCAGAAAGAAGAGCAAAGAGCCAGCAAAGGTAGATTATCAGGAGGTAGAGAACTTTTATAATTCTGATTCAGTTGATACAAGTGCGACAGTTGATCTGAGGGTAGAGACTGTTAAAGATATGATTGGGGATGAAGTAAGCAATGCGCTAAACTCATTAGCTGTCGATTTCAGGACAGTGATTATATTGTGTGATCTTGAAGGGTTCACCTATGAAGAAATGGCCAAAATATTGGATATTCCAATAGGAACGGTAAGGTCGAGACTTCATAGAGCACGAAATTTATTAAAACAAAAATTAAAGTCTTATGCTTCAAGCATGGGTTATTGAGAAATTCTTTTATTTAGCTTCAATTAGGAAAATCAAATGAAATCAGTAGGAAAGGGAGACGCCAAGAAAGGTTGTAAGGAATTCGAAAAATGCTTGGAAATACTTCACTTAATGCTCGATAGCGAAGCTTCAAAAGATCAAGAAGAGTATCTCAATGAACACGTTGAAGGTTGCATGACCTGTTTTGAACATTATGAAGTCGAAAAACAGATTCGTATTCTTTTGCAAACGCGTCTTGAACATAAACAGGTGCCAAGTGACCTTGCTTCTTCTATCCGTAGTAAAGTATTTGAGTAAATGGGCAAAGCCATCATTTTCTGCGCTCCATCAGGAGCAGGCAAAACAACCATTGTAAAATATCTTCTTTCAGAATTGGCATCACTTAAATTTTCCATTTCAGCCACGACTCGCGCTCCTCGCTCAGAGGTAGAAATTAATGGAAAAGACTATTATTTTTTGAAGGAAGAAGACTTTCATAAAAAATTATCCTCAGAGGAATTTTATGAATGGCAGGAGGTTTATGAAGGAACTTTTTATGGAACCCTAAAAAGTGAAGTAGATAGAATATGGGGAGAAAATAACCATGTGATTTTTGATTTGGACGTAGAAGGAGCACTGAATTTAAAGAAAAAATTAGGAGATCAAGCCTTGGCAGTGTTTGTTAAGGTCAAGAACATTAATATATTGAGGCAAAGGCTGAGTGCTAGAAGCACAGAATCATCAGAAAACCTTGAAAAAAGGATATCAAAGGCATCTCAAGAAATGAAATTAGCAAACAGTTTCGATTATATACTGATAAATGATGAATTATTGGCGGCTCAGAATGAAGCCAAGAAGGTGGTTCAAGACTTTTTGAAATCATGAAGGTCGGTCTTTTTCCTGGGTCTTTTAACCCAATGCATATAGGACATTTGATTATTGCCAACTTAGCATACGAAGCAACGGAATTAGATCAGGTGTGGTTCATCGTTTCTCCACAGAACCCATTCAAGAAAAATAAGAGCCTACTTCATGAGTTTGATCGGCTGGATATGGTACAAGCTTCCATTAGTGAAGACTACCATTTCAAGGTGTCTGACATAGAGTTTAATATGCCGAAACCAAGCTATACAATTGATACGCTAATAAGGTTGGTGGAGAAGTATCCAGAGCATGAATTCTCTTTAATTATAGGAGGAGATAATTTGGCAGGATTACCTAAATGGAAAAACGGGAATAAGATTCTTGAAGATTTTAAGCTTATAGTTTATCCCAGACCTAACTCTACCAAAACTGAGTTAATCAAACATAAAAATGTCACTGAAATTGATGCTCCTGAACTTGATATATCAGCAACATTAATTAGGAAACTATTACGGGCCGGCAAGTCAATTAAATACCTCGTTCCTCAGCCGGCCATTGATATTATAGAAGCTAGAAACTTGTTCAAGTAAGTCTTCATGGATGACTTAAATGGTCGTTATGTCTTTTTCCTTTATCGCTAACAATTCGTCTATTCTGGTAGTATGTTCGGAGGTGAGTTTTTGCACTTCTTCTTCCGCACCTTTCACCATATCTTCTGATGCTCCATCTTTTTGAAGTTTTTTCAACGAATCATTTACATCCTTTCGAATATTTCTTATTGAAATTTTACCATTCTCTGCCTCAGCTTTTGCTTGTTTTACAAGTTGTAGTCGTCTCTCCCCAGTCAATGGTGGAATATTTAACCTTATGATCTCACCATCATTCTGCGGGTTTAAGCCTAAATCACTATTCCTGATCGCTTTCTCGATATCTTTTATCAAGTTTTTTTCCCAAGGTTTAACAGAGATTGTTCTTGCATCCGGTGTAGTTACAGAGGCCACTTGACTCATAGGGGTTGGATTCCCGTAGTACTCAACCATTAAACCATCCAGCATATTTGGAGCAGCTCTGCCTGCTCTTATCTTAGAGAACTCTGTATTCGCATGCTGGATCGCTTTGTCCATCATTTCTTTTGCGTGATCTAAGTAAAATTCTATGTCATCCATAATGTTCTAGTTAATAAGTGTTCCTACCTCCTTACCATCTACAATCTTGGCAAGATTGCCAGCTTTGTTCATATCAAAGACAATAATTGGCAGATTATTCTCTTTACATAAAGTGAAGGCAGTCATATCCATAATACTTAGCCCTTTTTCATAGGCCTCTTGATAAGAGACCTGCTTGTATTTTGTTGCGGTTGGGTCTTTTTCAGGGTCTGCAGTATAAACGCCATCGACGCGGGTTCCTTTTAAAACAACCTCTGCTTCGACTTCTATAGCTCTTAAGCTGGCAGTTGAATCTGTGGTAAAATATGGATTTCCTATGCCTGCTCCAAAAATAACGATTCTTCCTTTTTCCAAATGTCTAACAGCTCTTCTTTTAATGAATGGCTCACAAACTTGTTCCATTTTCAAACCCGACATCAACCTTGTGTACATGCCATTTTTTTCCAATGAGCTTTGGAT
>JBLIIJ010000193.1:0-4387 GCA_047635055.1 Cyclobacteriaceae bacterium
CCTATTGTCACCGATCGAAATACGACAATTCTGAATCATTTATTAATTTCCTTCCGTGTTTTTACTATTGTGAAATTCCGAAATTTCTGTTTTTTGGAACGATGACAGCAATAGTCATGATGAAAAATTCTCTACCCAATACAAGTGTACCTGAGTAACTAGAACAGTTCCTAATAAAAAATAGCTGTTTCCTTGGGGGGAACAAGATGATTTAACGTCCCTTTTTTAGTACGCCTTCTGATGAAGGATTAAGCACTCGAATTTTCCAACAAAAATTAAAAAAATGAAAAAAATGTTTAGGTTTTTAATGGCAGTCCTCGTGGGTTCCTCGCTTATATTAATAAGCTCATGTAGTGACGATGATCCCACAGTGATAGATGAAATATCACCAACTGTAAGTATCGATTCTCCTGTCAGTGGGTCATTCGTTGCGGCTGGAGGTACAGTTGTTCCATCTATTAATTTTACTGATGATATTGAGATTTCCTCAGTTACTATCTCGATAAGTAATGGTACGCAATCCGTTTATAATGAGACTATTTCTGATATCAGCGGAGTGTCGTCCAGCTTTACATCAGCGATTACTATTCCTGACGATGTTGTTTTGGGAGATCATGAGCTGTCGGTTTCAGTGGAGGATAGGTCAGGAAATATGACCACAGCAAAAGTGAGCCTCACTGCGGTTCCGGCATTATCAGCTGGTATGGTTACAGTCATAGTAATGGAGGTGCCTAATGTCGTCACCGATTATTCAGGCGATGATGAGATTTTTGTTCAAGGTCCTTTTATAGGTTGGGATTTGGGTAATTCAGTGGCACTTTCTACTCATACTGATTCTGAAGGTGCTAATTCCTATTATTTTCAAACAGACAATACCGAAGGGAGTCAGTTTAAGTTTATTAGAGGAAATGATTGGTCTAAGGATGCAAGGAATGCTGCAGGAGGAGATCCAGGTCTTCAAGAATGGGCAGCTGGAGATCAATTAAATTGGGCGCAAAAAATTGAAACTTGGCTAGACTACAATCCAGCGGTGCTAAATACTTCAGATGGAACGGTAATTCTTATTGATGGAGTTCCCGAACAAACATCTTATACTTTAACAGCATCTATTTCCGTAGCAGCCACCACTTCTTCAGCAATTAGCTCGGTCACTTATACAGTATCCGATGTTAATGAAGCCGAAGTTGCTTCAGGATCTATGACCGTAGATGGAGTAGATGTCACACTTTACACAGCGAGCCTAGACATATCCAATTATGGCGAAGGTAATTACACGGTAGATGTCGTTGCTATTGATGGGAATGATGCCACAAGCAATCAAACTCAACTACTATCATTGGCTAGCTTCCCTTGTGACGATAGTGGATTAGCCGTAGTAAGTGCTTCCATGACAAGGCTAGTTGTCAATCTGCCTGTAACGGAGTGGGATGTTTACGCAACAGGATCTTATGCGACGGGTGATGATAATAACTGGGGTGGAGTTGATGCCGGTGGAACCCGTCAATTAACAAAAATTTCTGATGGATGTTATTATTTGGATGTAGCTGTAGTTCTTAAGGGAGACAATACAGCTGCAATGCAGATTTTCAAAAAGAACCCAGCGGCAAGTGATGAAGGCACATGCGATTGGTGGAAAGACACTGCAAATAAAACAGAAACCCCAGGAGATGGAGCGGATGTTACATTCTCTGAGGGCAATAGCGGCGAAACTATCAAACTAGTATATGGATACTGGAGAGATGAGTGTAGCTAAAATTTAGTAATACTTCTTCACACTTCTTGGAGAGGGGACTTTGGGTTCCTTCTCCTTTTTTTATTCCTGTGGTTTGAGTTTATTCATTTCAAATTCTCTTAATTGACCAGTCAAAGAGTACTATGAAATGTTATGTCCTGATGTTTTTGATTGACCATTGAGTGATATTAGTCCGATATTCCTGCAGATAGGCGACTTTTCTATTAAGTGGTATGGAATCTTATTCGCTTTAGGTTTTGGAATAAGCAGGTTTATTATCAAACATATTTTCACCAAAGAGAAAAAATGGCATTCAAAGTCAGATGCACTTCTTTTCTACATTATCTGTGGGACATTAATAGGTGCGCGTCTGGGACATATTATTTTTTACGAGCCACATTATTTTTTTGAAAACCCAGAGAAAATATTTAGAATTTGGGAAGGAGGATTAGCCAGTCATGGAACCGCCATGGGGATTTTAGTTGCCATAGCGCTCTATTGTTTTCACTGGAGTTTTAAGAGAAAGAAATTCGTTAAGACCAAAAGGGAAGGTTATAGCTTCCTGCAAATAGTCGATAGAATAGCTATAGTCGTAGCTTTAGGCGCATGCTTTATACGAATTGGAAATTTCATTAATGCTGAGGCATTGGGGAAAGAAACAAATCACAAAATTGGTACCCATCATACCTTACCTATAAAACGAGCGCTGACCAACCAACTCGGATCAATACAAAAAGTCCAATGTGACCTAGTGGATAATGAAAACGTACGCTACGTCATTCACTTTTCAGATAGAATTAGCGATGAGCTAATTATTGATCGATATCTTAAAAATGTGGTGATTCCCATGTTTGATAGACTAAAAAGGTCACCTGTTGCCACCTTCAAGTCAATTCGCTCTGCTAAAACAAGACTCAAGAACGGCCATTTTTCAATAGAGATTAACATGATACCTATCTACCGACATCCAGCTCAACTGTATGAGGCTTTTGGTTACCTCTTTATTTTTATGCTCACCTTCACCTATTGGAGGATTCATAAACTTCACACTCGTCCAGGTTCAATCCTTGGGATTTTCTTCACATCTCTTTTTGGAATTCGAATTCTTATTGAATATTTCAAAGTTGAAACTTCAACTTTAACCGATGCAGCCTTAAATATGGGTCAGCTACTAAGTATTCCTTTCTTCTTAGTAGGGCTGTTTTTTCTATTCCAATTTTCAAACAGGAAAAAGTAATCTATGAATCTCCATGCTTATTGAAGTTTCTCTTTTTATCATCGGTTGAGGGATGAGGCGATATTTAACGTCCTCTACTAAATAGGATCATATGAAACAAAAAAAAACCTTTTTCGCCTACCTAGCTTTTTTCTTATCATTCCTCTTTGGGTGCGTTCAAAATGAAGAATTAGCCAACCCATTGATTTCTAATCCTGCAGCTTTAGACAAAATCCTTGACGATTATATTGACAATGGTGCCTATCCATTTCTTTATGCGCGACTCGAAGACAAAGAAGGTAACTTAATCTATGAGCACGGCAAGGTCAATAATGATCTTCATCCTGGTTTGACCGTCAACGGAGATACCTGGATCCGCATCTGGTCAATGAGTAAAATCGTAACGATTTCTGTTGCACTGGATCTGATTGAAGAGGGAATTTTGAGCTTTGAGGATCCTGTAACCAAGTTTATTCCGGAGCTTAAAGATAGGAAAGTCGCTGTGGATTACGAGGGAACCACACTCGCCCTACTTGATTGGGATAAACGTGAAGGAGCCTGCCCGTTTGAGGTTGTCAACAATGATTCGGTGATGACTGTACTACATCTGATTAACCATGAATCAGGTTTCTACTATGCTACCACGAATATGCCATGTCTGGATTCGCTTTTAGCGAGTATTAATTTACCAACAGCGCGTAATACCAATGAATTTATTGAACGCTTAGCTCGAATGCCACTGGTTCAACATCCTGGAACCACAGATTTCTACGGGATCAATACAACCGTACTTGGTATGGTTGCAGAAAGAGCCACTGGAAAAACTTTAAATGAACTGGTGATTGAGCGATTGACACGTCCTTTAAAAATTGAAGGTCTTCAATATGATCGGCCAAAACATGCAACATTAATTCCTGCCGTATCTGGGAGAGACACTGTGCTGCGTCATGCCAAGCTTGGTGAATTAGACATTTTTGGACCTGATGTTCCGGACTATGAAGCGGATCACCAACTTTACCTAGGAGGGGAAGGAATGCTTGCTACCGCAGATGGATACACGGATTTTTTAAGAATGCTGCTTGCGCATGGCACCCTAAACGATACCAGGTTCTTGAATACAGAAACAGTCGAGGATATTTATGCTCCCCATACTCAACTTGATAATAAATACGGATATAACGGATACAATCTATGGATTAGTGGTGATTCCATGAGAATAAAAGGACAAGGAGATAAGGGGCTATGGATTGGCGGAGGATATGAAGGGACTCACTTTTGGGTAGACCCAAAACGAGAATTTGTTGGTGTGATTATGAGTCAAATGTCTTTTGCTCAGCCAAAAGCCTATGGGCGTGACGATGCTTTTAGAGGTGAAGTATATCGACAAATCTTCGAAAATGAGGCAAAAATGGCCAAATGAACAGGCTTGAACATCTAAT
>JBLIIJ010000194.1:0-4178 GCA_047635055.1 Cyclobacteriaceae bacterium
CCTTATTCGAGCCGCCCAAACCTATTAATCCAAAAAAACAATCCACTCAAACCACCTCCTCTATTCTTGTCAAGTTTGGCGTCTTCTCCACGTATGCTTCTAGTACCTTGAAGAAATTCAGAATGTCTAGTTTCTCATTGTTCGCATTGACGGTTACCAATCGAACAAAAGTCTCGTTTTCAAAAGCCCCAAATCCTACCACCGTAATCTGATTTTCATACAACAGTGTGCAAAGGGTTGAAGGATCAATGTCTTGATAGTTAAAACAGATAGAGATAGAATCATCATAACTGTACAACGTATAATCTGGGTGCTTGCGCACGTACTCCCGAGCAACCTCCGCCAAGTCAAATTGTTGATCTACGATCTTTTCCAATCCATTGGTCCCCACAGATTTCCAAAGCGTCCAGAATTTCAAAGCATCATTTCTTCTTCCACATTGGAACGAAGTTTTACCTAAGTTGAAATCGTCACCATCTGTTTGATACAGATAATCCGCCTCATTACTGAACGAATCGTGCAACCGCTTTTTATCGTTGACCAGTATGATCGAACACGTCAAAGGTGTACCTAACATCTTGTGAGCATTATAAGAAAACGAATTAGATCGCTCTATGCCTTTGACAAGGTATTTGTACTTCTCGCTGAAAATCACACTCCCACAATACGCTCCATCTACATGCAGCCAAATTTTGTATTTTTCGGTAATGTCAGCAATGCTGTCGATTGGATCAAAAGCGCCAAGCACCGTAGTTCCAGCAGTGGCGTTCACATAAGCCGGGACTAATCCTTCACGTAAGTCGATAATGATTTGTTCTTCCAGTTTCTCTGGAATCATTCGCCCGGTGGAATCTGCGTCAATGTATCGAATATTGTTTTTCCCAATTCCCGCAAAACTGGCATTCTTCGCATTCGAATAATGTGATTCTTTGGACGTATAAATAACCATTGGCATAGACATCCCTTTAGATCTGCAATTCGGATCTTTGGCATCACGCGCCATTATCAAAGCCATGTAATTACTCATGGAACCACCTGTTGGAAACGTCCCATTACTCTGATCGCCATAACCGATAATGTTGCAAGACTGTCTGATGATTTCTTGTTCAATCCCAACTTGAGGGCCCGCTACCTTGTAGGTATACATACTGTTATTAAGGAGCACGGCAAGAAGATCTCCTAATACAGCTTTGCTTTGTCTACCGCCAAAAAGTTGATTGAAAAATAAGTTTGTGGCCGTTTTTGGTGTCGACACCAGTACTTCTTTCAGTACCGCCTTAAACTCTTCATCGACTATCGCCGATGGATTAAGGGAAAGATCTACCGCATCATAAAGCTTATTGGAATCTATTCGATCAGCGACAGGATGTTGCTCCTCTTCATTTAATAACATTTCCGCTAGTTCATTGAACAACGCTAGATCACTATTAATATCGGACATTTGAGTTTGATTATTTTGAGTTCGTCATCAGTTCTGAGACGGTGTGATACGCTAATTGTTTGCGTACAATTTTTTTTGAATGTTCGTCGAATAATTGACAATTGTAAATTGGCTTTGCATACAAATGAAGAGACATACTTCTTTTGTCATGTGAATTCTCTAAACGATGAAAACCCATAAAGTCTATCATATAAGAGATATCGCCAGTCTTATAAATGGAAGATTTAACAGTATGGAGTTGCCTCCCTTCATCCACTTTATAAATCGTTTCTTTCAATTCACCCTGAATAACTTTTACCCAGCACTCTTCACCAGCATGGTCATGAATTGGCGTAATATGTTCTTGCTCCCAGCAAATGAGGATCAATTCGAATTTTTCATTTCCAACAATACAATTTCTGGTGTAAGACTCACTAGACCAAGAACGGAAGGAATCAAAAGCGCCAATTGGCAGGTCAAAAGAGCGAAATATTTCTGGGTACGCTGTACTTTCCGCTTCCGTGAGGGCGGTGATTAAATCATTTACAGGTTGCATTTTTATGGGGTTCTGCTCATTAGTATTTACCCTGATTTATCTACTTTTTCTATTCATTCAATGAACAAATACAGTCAAATACCTTAATGCAATATTCAACTATTTTCGTGAGCCAAAGGTTTTTATTCCATGTTTTTTTGAGAATTTCTCTATAAAACGGCAACCTTCCTTCTTCTTTTTTTTGCATCTTGGGTTTCATAACCAATTCATTAAACTGTGATTTTTTAGGGTTTCGACTTCCAAATCAGTCACTCAAATCACCATTTACCTTTCCTATGATAGACCAAGAATTAGTAGTCAAAATAGCTGTTTTAGCCCTTTATGTGGGCGTCTTATTTCTCATTGGAATTCTCGCGTCTCGTAGAATTAAAGGCATGAGCGATTACTATGTCGGCGGAAAAAACATGGGGTTTTGGGCTGTTGCCTTTTCGGCAAGAGCTACTGGCGAATCTGGATGGCTTTTGATTGGTTTAACCGGAATGGGCGCAATGGCCGGCTATTCTGGATATTGGGTGGTTGCGGGGGAACTCCTCGGTGTTTTTATTTCGTGGCAGTTTATGGCCAAGCGATTCAAAAGGCTGTCAGATGGATATAAATCCATCACCATCCCAGATTATCTTCAAAGTCATTTCAAATCATCCACAAACACGCTTCGAATCATCACTGCTTCGGTGTTGGTGATTTTCGTCGTGATTTATGTCGCCTCCCAAATGGATGTCACGGGAATCGCCTTCCAATCCATGCTTAATATCGACTATCGTGTGGGTGCGCTCACTGGTTTTGCTATTGTACTGGTCTATATCTTCTTCGGTGGATTTGTCGCTGCGGTATGGTCCGATTTATTCCAAGGAGTTTTAATGTTTTTTGGATTGGCTTTACTCCCTATTGTTGTGTGGTTTTCCATGGACCATGGCGCGGGAGTTACTGCAGGATTAAATGCCATTGACCCGACGCTTACACAGGTAATGGGGCGCAGTGAAGACGGATGGATGAACTTGTTTACGATCATTGGTTTCTCCATGATTGGCTTGGGCTTCTTAGGATCACCACAAGTGTATGTACGTTTTATGTCCATCAAGAGCGAGAAAGAGATTGATAAAGGAAAATGGATTGCGCTCCTGTTTACGTTCATAACAGATGCTGCCGCCGTAACGATTGGTATTCTTGCGCGGATCTACTTCACAAAAGAAGGACAAGACCCTGAAGTTGTACTCGGCACTGGTGGGGAAAATGTACTCAGCATGCTCACCCATGAGTTCTTACCTACTATCGTTGTAGCTATATTCATTGCTATTGTGCTTTCGGCGATTATGTCCACCATTGATTCGCTGCTCATTCTTGCTTCTAGTGCTGTTACGCGAGACTTCTATCAGAAAATATTAAGACCTGATTTAAAAGATGAAGACTTAACGAAAATTTCAAGACTTGTTACTGTTGGGATGGCAATCGTCGCTCTTGGTATTGCCATTCTACTATACAATCTATATCCCGACAGACAGGTCTTTTGGATTATGATTTTTGGCTGGTCTGGCATTGCTGCCACTTTCTGCCCTGTGATTATTCTCTCTCTTTTTTGGAAAGGTTACTCTGAAAAAGGGGCTATTGCTTCCATGATTACCGGGTTTACATCCGTAATATTATTCAAATTTGTGTTTTCCAATATGGAGGGAATAGGTGCTTATTTGAAAGAATTAGATGTGCTCGCGCCTTCTTTCGCCTTGGCGATGATTGTCGGGTTTATCTTTTCAAAAATATTCCCGCCTAAGGATATTGAAAGTAAATGATAGGGTACTTTTTAATAGGAAAAAATTAAAGTTAATACGAGTAGTAAGTATCATTTGTCAGGTAGGTATTGTGTCGATGGTGCTTATACGCGTCATCTTCACCGAGATGAATTCCATGTGGGATCAAATAACACTTTATACTCTTGGCGGGATGGTTCTTATTAGCATGATTTCACAGATTCTTATAAAAAAATAAAGGAAAGTATTCTTGAATTTCTCTGCTATTCCAAGGTCTGTGACTCACAGACCCTTTTTATTATCCAAAAAACTCCTGATAATGATTGAGGCAGCCAAGCTGATCAATTCCTGATTCATAGAAGCATGCAGATGACCAACTATAAGTTTCAGGTGTTTTGGATAAATTCCATTTTTCGTTGAGAGGATTGTTGTGTATATAGTCCAGTTTTTGTTCGAACTT
>JBLIIJ010000195.1:0-3895 GCA_047635055.1 Cyclobacteriaceae bacterium
CTATAATCTATCTTTAACCAATGGAGCCAGAGACCTACTATCATATCTACAACCATGCAAACGGGGATGAGAACTTATTTCGCACTAGCGAGAACGATTTCCTCAAGCAATGGGCTTAGTACATAGCACCTGTTGCGGATATTTACGCCTATTGTCTGATGCCGAATCCCGGTTTGGACCGGCATTTTCTTACTTGGAAATAGCCAATTTGATCCATTACCAATACCCATAAACTACCCAAAACCCTACTGAAAAACTTACATGAAAGTTATCGTTGCTTCAAAAAACCCCGTCAAAATCAATTGTGCAGAGACAGGATTTACTCAGATGTTTCCCAATGAGCTATTGGAAGTCGAAGGGATCGATACTCCTTCAGGTGTATCCGACCAACCTATGACCAATGAAGAAACTTTGGCAGGCGCTAAAAACCGAGCAGCAAATGCCAAAGCAGCAATTGTAAGTGCGGATTTCTGGGTGGGTATTGAGGGTGGAATAGAAGAAACAGCAGACGGCATGGAAGCCTTCGCTTGGGTGGTTATACTATCCAAGCATCAAAAAGGACAATCCCGCACAAGCACTTTTTATCTGCCACCAAAAGTGAGAGACCTAGTACTACAAGGAGTAGAACTTGGCTATGCCAATGATCAGGTTTTCGGGGAGAAAAACTCAAAACAAAAAGGAGGAGCGGTGGGCTCACTCACGAATGGACTACTTGGAAGAACAGCGTATTATGTACAAGCAGTCATACTAGCGTTGATTCCTCATGTGCAGAAAGATATTTATTAAGGTATTTTGGTTGGTCGATGTTCATTGAGCTAGAAAAGTGCGACTCTTTTTTGGCTAGGCAATAGCTGATTGATTATATTCATTGCGAATAAATGCTGAACCACTAAATATTTCATCTGGAAAATGCTCTTCCTCCTCCGAAAAATCCTCCGAAAAAATGATTTGTACTAATAATAACGTCGTGACCTAGCTGCTGTATTTTATTGATGAGGAGACATACTATACGGAAAGCGGAATCAAAATGAAACTAACATCAGATGGATTCATCTATTCCCAGACTGGGTTTGGAAACTCATATAAGCCTACCACATTGATTAAGACAGATAAATATAAACCTGATTTCGATTGTTCAATGGACGTTCTAGCGTCATTGCGATATTTTTTAAGTTTGAAGAGAATAGAAAATTGAAGCAATCTTCTAGATAGGGGGAGATTGCTTCAATAGTAACCTTATTTTAATCCGTTCTTATTTCGCAAAGGCGAGGTTACCGCTTATTTCAATACTTTATTACACGAATTCAGGTTAGAAGTTCTTTCTGTTCGGAAGACTGTCCAATGGAGACGATGGTACTTTTTGATCTTTGAGTGTTTTTTTAAATGATCTATATCACCCTCAGTTCGTATGCGTATATTTATGCATAACAGCACAATTATATATGCGGACCACACTGGATTTACCCGAAGAATTAATCAAAGAAGCCTTGGAGATTACAGGGGCAAAAACAAAAAGCCAATTAATCAAAGATGCGCTTGAAAACCAAATCCGACAAATCAAACGTCATAGGTTACTGACTTTCAAAGGAAAAATTGACTTGGATGTTGACCTGGATATAACCCGCAAAAGATCGTGAAAGTCTTGGTTGACACCTCTGTTTGGATTGAGTATTTTCGAACAGGATTGGTGGATCAGATGGAT
Organism: Cyclobacteriaceae bacterium; assembly: GCA_047635055.1. GTDB lineage: Bacteria > Bacteroidota > Bacteroidia > Cytophagales > Cyclobacteriaceae > JAVJRN01. The sequence goes on from JBLIIJ010000195.1 coordinate 1,703, forward strand.
CAACTACTGGAAGAAGACCTGATAGTAACCAATGATATTATTTTAACCGAACTGATTCCTGCACTTGCGCTACAAAAGCACACACAAGTGATCGATTCCCTTACATGTTTAAATTTAATCCCACTTCAAATCGACTGGGAGCTGATAAGAAGATACCAATTGATCAATCTCGAAAATGGCATCAATAAAGTGGCAATCCCTGATCTTATCATTCTCCAGCAAACTATCGAACACTCACTGGTGCTATTTTCATTGGACAAGCATTTCCGATTGATGTCCAACCATTATGACTTTAAGCTGATCTAGCCTATGCTCTTCCTCCTCCGAAAAATCCGACGAAAATTGATTTCCACTGATAACAAGGTGGTGACTTACCTGCTTTATGCTATTGGGGAGATTGTCCTCGTGGTGGTTGGAATACTGATTGCAGTATCTATCGACTCCTGGAAACAAGAGAGAACGAATAAAGACCTAGGTGAGACTTACACAAAAAGACTTATTGAAGATATTAAGGGAGATACGACCAATATCAACCATAGAATTGCATTTTTCAACAAAGTTTACGGCTTTGGGGAAGAGGCACTTGTACATATCGAGAGCAAAAAGCAAAGGGATGTAGTTGAGCAATGGCAATTTGTTCTGTCCTTGTTTCATGCCAGTCAGATTTGGCCTTTTACTGCAGCGCCAACCTCCTATACTGAAATCCAAAATGCAGGTTTGTTTAAATATGTCGGTGATGCTACTCTTACCAACAGCCTATCGTATTATTATTTAAATGGCACAGATCAATTGACACAGTTGAATGGTGGCACACAGGAATATAGAGATTTGGTAAGAGGCAACATCCCGCTCAATCTTCAAAAAGTTATTTGGCAATACTGTTTTCAAGGTGGAGCACTCGTCACCAATCTCGATTTTAGGGAATGTGATTTTCCTATCGGATTAGAAGCAGAAATTTCGAGTGCCTATTATTTTTTTAAAGAAAACAGCTCACTTAAAAGACATTTGACTAGGCACTTGTCCACTATTACTGTCAGGAACTCAGTATATCAAAATATACTAAGTCAAGCCAATGAGTTGATTAAGTCAATAGAAGGAAGAAATTGAATGCGCTTACTCTTTCGAAAAATCCGCCGTAAAATGATCAAAGAAAATAAAATCTGGAGTTATGTGCTTTATGCTGTTGGGGAGATCACGCTTGTCGTAGTTGGAATCCTGATTGCGGTAAATATTGACGATTGGAATAATAACAAATAGCAAAACCAATTAGCTAAAGCCAACCTCGTTCGACTTACTAATGATTTAGAAAAGGATAGCTGATCTCTCATTCATAGGCAAGATTATTATAAGCAGGTATATGCCTATGGTTCCAGAACTTTAGAAATACTAAAAGGTGAAAAGGTGGTGGATAATTGGGAATTGATTCTTAATGCATTTCACGCTAGTCAAGTAAATTCAATGGTAATTACCAATGCTACCTATCAGGAACTCAGAGCTGCCGGTGAGCTGAAGTTTTTGAAGAGTGTGGAGCTGAAGCTAGAGCTCGACGAGTATTACACGCGCGATTTTAGTATTCTCCAATTGACGATTGGCAGTATTCCTCCATATCGGACGACTATTAGGCGATTACTGCCATTTTATATACAAAAACATATTTGGACACATTGTCAAAACGTCACCAATAATAGATTTGGTAATCAACTGTTGTTTGAATGTGAATCCGCCTTTTCAGAAAAGGAAGAAATTAAGGTGATCGACATGATTATGAATGATCAAAAATTATTGATGGACTTAAATTTTTGGATGAGTAACCTTGAAGTAGGCCTCTATAGTCTCGAAAACGTGAGAGCGGCCAACCAAAACTTGTTAGGGCTCATAAGGGCGATCCAAAAAAAGAACCTTTAACCATCACATGTTGCGAACTTTTTTATTTGAATAGTTGGTAATCACCCATTCCTAGGCTTAAAGCGAGATACTCGGAATAGCTCCTCATTATTATTCTGTTGAAGCAACTGCTGTATAGTTACATCATTGTTTTCCATGGATGACTCCACAATTCCCCAACCTATGCAAGCGCCTATTCGTCCTGGACATTCTTGATTGATCTCATAAACGTTAGGCCTTTCTCCTAAAAATTTTCGTTTGGTTAAATGGTTCGTTTCATAAAGCACTTCATTTTTCACTAATCATATA
>JBLIIJ010000196.1:0-3858 GCA_047635055.1 Cyclobacteriaceae bacterium
GATGGCTTATTAGTTTTCGACATCCCCAAAAAGCAGTTTATCAAAACGGAGATTCAATCCACAATAGTCCGTGATATCTTGATCGATAATGATGACGTGTTGTGGGTGGCTACCGACGGAAATGGATTGTACAGCGGAACATCTATAAATGAATTTATCCAGCATAAACACATTCCTGGCACGCAATCATCCTTAATTAGCAATGCTGTTTATAATCTTTTTGAAGATAGATCCAATAACCTATGGATAGGCACAGCATGGGATGGACTGAGCGTTATTGATACAGAAACAAAGCAATTTGGTTTTTACTACAGTGATTTTGTGGGGGCAAAATCTACAGGTGTACTAAGCATTTTCACAGACAATAAAAATATCATACTAGGTTCGGATGGTAATGGCATCACTGATCTCCATGTGAAATTAGCCTCAAAACTGCCTTCCGATGCGTACGTTCAGAAGATCAAAAAAATGGACGATGGCTTTTTTTGGATTGGCACATTCAAAAATGGTTTATATCGCATAAATAAGCGAAGTGTCTTTCATTATCATGCAGATCAGGCGGGCAGCAAGATCTCACACAATGATGTAAGAGATATACTTCCACTGACAAAAAATACTTACCTCGTGGCAACATGGGGAGGCGGTTTGAATATTTTTGACTTGTCCATCAATACTTTTTCCACCCTCGATGAGTGGAATCAAGCATCCCTCAACCCATTGGAAATAGTGACCATGGAAGATGATGACACGGTTATCTGGATTGGTACTTATGGAGGTGGATTGTACAAGTTTGATAAGAAAAGTTATCGCTTAGAAAGCGTACTATCTACTCCTAAAAATATCATCTCTCTAAAGGCTGTAGATGACAACCTATGGATAGGTACTTGGGGAAAAGGTTTATTTCGCATGGACAAAGATTCCGACAAGCTCACCCAGATCGAATCGTCAGACCTCCAATCTCATGAAACTGTGGTTTCTATCGTTTCGGGGGCCAATCAATCCATTTGGATAGCTACGAAAAAGGGTGTTTTCAACATTCAGTCAAACTTAGCGATCAACAGGCTAGACCAGCTCAATGGAGAATACCATATCAATGCGAGTGCAAGTAATGATCAAATATTTTTTGGGAATACCAAAGGAGCGGTTTCTTTCAATGAATCTATTTTGGAAAGCGAAACCAACGAAATAGAAACCCAATTGCTCGATGTAAAGCTCTTCAATGAATCGGTCCTCAACCTCACAGAGCTCTGGTCTTCAGAAGGCTTGGCACTCAGCCATGATCAAAATACGCTTACTTTTGAATACGCAGCGCTCCTATACCCAACATCAAGTAAGCTAGAGTACCAGATAAAACTAGCACCCACTAATAAGGAATGGATAGATGTAGGTCAGCAAAGATCCACAACCATAGCCAACTTGAATGCAGGGGAATACACGTTCAAGGTTAGATCGAAAGTCAATCCATTGTCTGAAGTTAATCTACCTTTTACCATTGAAAAGCCTTGGTGGAGAAAATGGTGGACCTTTGCCATTGTCCTTATTTTATTTACCTTTTTCCTCTATTTGTTTCAACGCTACACTTCCAACTGGGAAAAGCTGAAAGGTAACCTAAAGATTGAAAAGCTCACGAGAGAAAAGGAACTGGAAATCGGAAAGATCAAGCAACAGTTTTTCATCAATATATCACATGAAATAAGAACACCACTCACATTGATCATTGGTGAATTAGAGCTATTGGCAGCCAAAACCACCAAGGATAAAAGTATCGTCGATGTGTTGAACAAAGTACGATCCAATGCCAATCACATGACCCAGCTAGTCAATGAATTGCTTGATTTCAGGAAATTGGACTCTGAAGGTCTTAAGTTAAATGTCGCGGAAGGCAACATTGTCAAATTCGCGAAAGAGGTATTCTTGTCATTTCAAAATAAAGCATTGAGCAGCGGCATAGCGTATGATTTTGTAGTAAGTAATGAAGAAATAGTCCTCTTTTTTGATCGGGATCAGTCAGAAAAAATCTTATTTAATCTCCTATCAAACGCATTCAAATACACACCTTCGGGAGGTGAAATATCGCTCACTATCGAGGAAAATGATAAGTATGTGTTCATTAAAATTATGGATTCAGGGAAAGGCATTCCTCCTGAGCAATTATCCAGTGTATTTGAGCGATTTTATCAAAGCGAAAACGCGCAGAAAAAGGATGGATTTGGTATTGGATTATCCATAGTAAAGGATATCGTCGTACTACATGGCGGGGAGATCGGACTGGAAAGTGAGCCAGGAAAAGGGTCAGAGTTTACCGTCAAATTACAAAAAGGGCATGGTCATTTCAAATCAGAATATATCCTTTCTGATTTTCAGGATAGTGAGGAACTTGACCAATACGGCGAAAATGTTCTTAAGGAAGAAGCAGTCGTTATCAATAAAGAGGAGAACCTTATTTTAATTGTAGAAGACAATGTAGGCATTCGAGAGTTTATAGGAAAATCGTTAGAAGGCGAGTTTCAAGTAATGCTAGCCGGAAATGGTCAGGAGGCACTTGATTTGATTAAAAAGGAATTGCCCGATATTATTATTACAGATGTGATGATGCCTGTAATGGATGGCGTCACTTTTTTAACCAAGGTCAAGAGCGATAGAAATACCAGCCATATTCCGGTCATTATGTTGACAGCCAGAACAGGGTTGATCTACAAAAAAGAAGGTTTTGACCTTGGTGCAGATGACTACATTACCAAACCATTTAATTCGTTGCTGCTCAAGACAAGGGTTAGAAATATCCTTAAGAATCAGCAGAGGCTTACGGACAGAATTCGAAATGAATTTTTCATCAATCCTAAGGAAATATCCATTAGCTCACCAGATGAGAAATTCCTTTCTGACTTAACTCAAATCGTGGATAAAGAGTTGAGTAATTCCGAACTAGGAGCAGAGTTTATTTCTAAAGAACTGGGAATGAGCCATTCGGTCGTTTATAAAAAACTCAAGGCATTGACGGGTTTCAAGATTGTAGAGTTCGTTCGAGATTATCGATTGACGCAGGCGGGAAAATTACTCCTAGAGTATGGATGCTCGGTATCTGAGACGGCTTATAAAGTCGGCTTTTCTGATAGAAAGTATTTTAGTCAGATTTTCAAGAAAAAGTACTTCGTCACCCCCACAGAATACGCCAAAGGCCAAAAAGAAACCTAAAAACGAGTTTGTCCCTCTTGTTGACTGAATTTTTGCACCTATAAAAACGCAGAGAAAGAGAATCTTTGTAAATGTCAAAAAGACAAATTATGAAAAGTACTTACGCCAAGCTGGCATTAATAGGAGTCACATTATTTGGTCTGTTTTCAATCTTAGTTTTAATCTTAATGAACAACTTATGATAAGAACTGAATATCATATTCATTTCCTTAAAAGCACATTGACCTCTTTACTTTTGGTTTTTCTTTTGTTAGGAGCTTCCGCGCAGACAAAAGTAACGGGAAGGGTGGTAGACGCGGAAGACGCCCAAGGACTTCCGGGCGCAACGATCATGATTCCTGCTACAGGCGAAGGAACGGTGACTGATATTGAAGGTAATTTCAGTTTAGCATTGGAAGGAGACCAACAAATAGTAGTAAGCTATATTGGTTATAAAACCCAAGAAATCAGTGTATCAAGCGGGGAGGCTATAAGTGTAGCTTTAAAAACAGATATTGGTGCGCTGGATGAAGTAGTTGTGATAGGCTATGGAACGCAAAAGAGAAGTGATATCACTGGCTCAGTGGCTTCTATCAGAACCGAAGATCTAAATCCTGGCCCAGTCGTATCAGTGAGTAATTTCTTACAAAGCACCGCGCCGGGTGTCGCCTTAACACAATCAAG
>JBLIIJ010000197.1:0-3834 GCA_047635055.1 Cyclobacteriaceae bacterium
TGCGGCAATTTCATCAATCACCTGTAGCTCTTGGATAGATTCAACATTGAAGCTAAATATATCATGATCGATGGCGTAAGCGATCTCTTTGTCGGTTTTACCTACACCAGCAAGCACTATTTGATTGGGCTCAAACCCATTTTCTAATGCTAACTTAACTTCATTACCACTTACACAGTCAATCCCCAATCCTTTGTGCCTTATAAGCTTGAGTATTTCGGGGTTAACATTTGCCTTTAGCGCATAATGCACTTTAAAGCCATAACTGTTGGCCTGGTTTAAACTATCCAAGGTTTGAGATAGTAAATCCATGTCGTAATGGTAAAAAGGAGTTTCCCTTTTTAAAAATTGTTGTAATGGGAATTGCACTATTTACAGTATTTTGTTCTAATTGAAATTGCCTCTTTCAAACCAAGGTTTTCAGCCTTAAGGAAATCTTCGCAAGCTGAACGTGTTTTTTTCTTATGAACCTTAATGGCTCCTCGATAAAGATATGCTTCTCCAAAGTCCCGATTGATCTTGATCGCTAACGAATAGGACTCCATGGCCCCATCGACATATCCTAATTGATGCTTTGCACGACCTGAAAGAAAATGAGCGTCTGCTGAATTTTCATTTAACTCTACGGCTAGGTCAGCGGCAATCACGGCCTTATTGTACTTTTTCTGTGCGTAATACACCTTTGATAGGCTCAACCTCGCATTAATATTTCTTTCATCTAATTTAATTACTCGGTCGAAATCAACCAATGCTTCTTTAAGTTTCCCATTCTCTTCGTATGCCCTTCCTCGATTATATAAGGTCTTAACATCAGCACTATGAGACTCCAGATAATTATTGTACCAACTTATCGCTTCGCTGTACTTACCATTTGCAAAGTACTTATCACCTTCTGATAACTCACCGCCACCACAAGCGCTAAATATGAGTAGGCTTGCTAGAAAGAAAACGCAATTTTTCATTTTTTCAAGTTACAGTTCACCAGAAAGTGACAGTTCAAAATATTTGATTTTACTTAAGTTCGTATTTGTAAAATCGCAACATGCTTTAAAGTTAGATTGGTTTATTGGAAATTTGGCCCGTATTTAACGTTTCTATACGAAACTAAATCGCAATAGGCCTTGCCAAAGAACATTTCAGCCTCTATTCTCAATGGGAGATGATTTTCATCTGCGGAAACGTAGACCACAATGCCTCTTTCTTGTGGGAATATTTCATTTGATTGCATCACAACATGAAGTTTATGCGCTTCCAGTTTGCCCACTTTTGATTTGAAAACATCTTTACCGCCGTATTCTATAATTATTGGGTAAAACTCCCGCTCATAAAAAGTATTGATTGAAATTGAATCACCAACGGATAACTTGTCGAATTGGATATTCCGTAAGTTTAAATAGGCGCTTAAAAAATCCCAGTCCGTTTTAGCAATGTCAAAAGTATCTATTGGCTTCCTAATTATTTTTTGCGGATTCCACTTTTCAACCGTCGCTAAACCCTCTTCAAATAGAAAATTTGTTTTGGCTATTCGCTCATAATTACCTTCTTGAAGATGTTTGTATGTATGAATTGGCTTTAAGCTTTTACTGTTAATATAGGCCCCCCAGTTATCATTCACGTCAGTAAAAACACCAATAATACCTGAAGTAGTACCTGAAATTTGTACTTGATAACTCAATATACCATTAAAAGCGATCAACTCGGAAGTGATGTTGGCTTGCGCTTTTCCTAGCGTAAACCAACCATAACTTAGTTTAAAATCTAGCTCCTCGCCTGTTTTAAAATGATTCTCACTTGAGGTAACCTTTGACAGGCTCTGTGCCCTCAAAGGGTTAAACCATGATAGTAAAAGCAACAATAACAGACTCATAAAGCTTAGTTTAACAGTAAACATATCAAATGAAATGCCAGTATTAGACGGAAACATTATGTTCTCTCAATGCTTCGTTTAGAGAGGTCTTTTTATCTGTACTTTCTTTTCTCTTGCCAATGATCAATGCACATGGTACTTGATACACCCCAGCTGCAAATTTCTTAGGTATTGTACCGGGGATAACAACAGATCTCGAAGGTATTACTCCTTTGTATTCGACTGGTTCATCGCCCGTCACATCAATGATCTTAGAACTAGCAGTAAGGACTACATTTGCACCTAGTACAGCTTCTTTCTCCACTCTTATACCTTCCACTACAATGCATCTAGAGCCGATGAATGCTCCGTCTTCGATGATCACCGGTGCCGCCTGAACAGGCTCTAACACACCACCGATACCGACACCACCACTCAAATGGACATTTTTTCCGATTTGTGCACAACTTCCAACAGTAGCCCAGGTATCCACCATAGTTCCTTCATCTACATATGCTCCGATATTTACGTAGGAAGGCATCAGTATTGTTCCTTTATTTATAAAAGATCCATAACGAGCGATGGCGTGAGGAACAACTCGGACGCCTAATTGATCATAACCAGACTTTAATTTTATTTTATCATGAAACTGGAATGGCCCAACTTCTATCAGTTGCATTTTCATCAGTGGGAAATAAAGAATCACAGCCTTTTTCAACCATTCATTAACGATCCATCCATCCGCCGTTGGTTCTGCTATTCTTCTTTTTCCTAAATCTAAGTCTTCAATAAGAATCTTGATAGCCACCGATACTTCTTTTTTTTGTATCAATGATCTATCTTCCCAAGCTGACTCTACTATTTCTTTTAACTCCATTAAGGGTCTATTTTTATTTAATTTTAATGAAGAGAATACTCCTTGTTTCTGTCCTAAAACCTGTTGATGATATTAGACATTATCATAAGCTTGCTCTTTCAATTCGGAAAACAAATGAATATGAGATACATATCATAGCAAATCACTCGAAAAATAAATCTTCTTACCAAAATATCATTTTTCACCCGCTAAAAATAAAAATATCTATTGCCCAACGAATTAAATTTCAAGTTCACTTTATCATTAAAATTTTTAAAATTCGCCCATCGGTTATGGTCATATGCGCCATTGAGTTACTACCAATTGCCACACTGCTCAAAACCTTATTGGGTTATCATATTATTCTTGATTTGCAAGAAAACTATGTAGCCAATATCAAAAACCAAGAGGAGTATTCTGGTCTATCAAAATTCATTTTTCTCTCCCTATCAAAAACCATCACCCACGTTTTCTTCCCATTTGTCAATGAATTTTGGTTAGCGGAAAAGTCTTATAAAAAACTCACTGAAAAGCATACTTCCACATCGATTATTTTGGAAAACAAAAGTCTTCCTTTTAAGAAGAATAGCCATGAGATAAACACAGAAAATAAAGAAATAAAAATGCTTTTTACAGGAAGTATTTCCAGCTATTCAGGTATCGAAAAAGCAGTGAAAATATGGAAAGTGTTTGAGCAATATTTTCCCAGCACAACACTCACTATCGTAGGGTCGTGTTGGAATAAAGAGTTGCGCGACTGGTTAATCAAACAAGCCCGTCTTAATTCCAAAATATCATTATTTGTAGAGGAGACTCCAATACCACATGAAGCCATTGAACAACAAATAAACGCAGCTGACTTAGGCTTGGTAACTTATGACCAAAAAAACGATAGTATCAATCGAATGCCCACGAAATGTTTTGAGTACGCATCTGCGCAACTTCCATATTTGATTCAAGAAAATACCAAATGGTCTATTCGGGGAAAGGATATTGGTGGTGCAATACCTGTTAACTTTGAAGATTTGGACGTAAACCGAATTCTCCAAATATTAAATTCTAAGAAGTCTCTTTTTGAAAACACTTCAGAATCTCCCTTTTGGACCACAGAAGAAGCCAAACTCTTTAATTC
>JBLIIJ010000198.1:0-3747 GCA_047635055.1 Cyclobacteriaceae bacterium
CTCTCCCCATACAATTTCAACACCGTCCCCCTCAATGGACTACTTTTATCACTAAGTAAAAACGAAATCGATTCAGCAATTTCTTCAGGCTTGACCCATTTGTCAAAGTTGGCATCTGGCATGCCTGCTCTATTTTGGGGCGTATCAATGATGCTTGGTACGATGACTGATGCTAGTACGCCTGTGTCTTTTGCTTTTTCATTGATAATTTCCATTAATTGAAATACCGCCGCTTTAGAAATGGCATATGGAAGAACTCCTGCGCCACCACCTGCAATCGGTTGTCTTGCTCCGGTGAAAATGATATTTCCACCACCATTTTTTTGCAACCAACCACTGGAAGCTTGTGCGGTCAAAAAGGTAGTTTTAAAGTTTAAAGTCCACATTTTGTCCAGATCGGAAATGGTCGTATCCTCGAGGTTGTTCATCGCGAACCCCCCAACGGTACAGACTACTCCTGAGAGTGTTTCATGGTCCTTTTCTACGGCTTCAAATACATCTTTGACATGTTTTTCGGAAGTAAGGTCTACATCATAGTAGTGTACTGCTTTATTAGGTTTATTACTTCCATACCGAACTAAGCCTATCACATGATAGCCATCAGCGATTAGTTTTTTGGCTATTGCGGATCCTAAGTTGCCATTGGCACCTGTTACTATGATATTTTGAGACATTCGACTAAGTTTAATGATTATTACGACTTGATACTATTCTATGCAAAATAACAAGAATTTCTTCCAAGATGTTTATGAAGTGGTCAAGCTTATTCCTGCTGGCCGGGTAACCAGCTATGGTGCTATTGGTGCTTATTTGGGGATGAAAAGTAGTGCGCGAATGGTTGGATGGGCCATGAATAGCGCACATGGACTCCCCGATGTGCCCGCCCACAGAGTGGTCAATCGCTCGGGACTTTTAACTGGAAAGGGTCATTTTGCTACCCCAACGATGATGCAAGAAATGCTGGAAACGGAAGGTGTGAAAATAAAGAATGACAAGGTACAACAACTCGATAAAGTATATTGGGAGCCGATAAAAGAGCTTATCTAATGGAAGAAAGTAAGGAAAAAAGTAGCTCTTTTTCAAACAAAAAAGTGAGCTGAAAATTTTACTCTCGGCGGCTATCATATTTGCTGCTTTTAAAGCGGGCATCTCTTACTTGAGGTGCGTAAGCCGATCATTGAGTGGAGAAATTAAATATCCATTCCGTTTTACTTATCTCGGTAGCTGATCGCCCAAAGACCTAAAAAGGTGATTAATCCATTCAGTATTAGTATTTCAAAGCCAAATTTGTAGCCCCACAACAATGTTTCAGAATTCACATTGATAACGTAGGAGAGCAAGGGGCTCGCAATACAAATTAAAGGTACGAGCTGATCGCGGAGTTTCTTTTTTGTCAATAGACCAAAACTGAAGAGCCCTAGTAATGGGCCATAAGTATAACCTGCGGCAATGAACACGGCGGTGATCACACTCTGATCATTGATGACTTGAAAGGCGATGATGACTAAGAACAAAAGCATGGAGAATCCAAAATGTACGCCCATTCTTATGCCTTTTTTATGAGATGATTTTTGAGGATCAAAGCCTAAAAAGTCGATACAGAAGGAAGTTGTCAGGGATGTTAAAGCACTATCGGCACTAGAGTAAGCCGCCGCAATGATCCCAAGTAAAAACACGATTGATCCAGTCAAATTGAAATTGTTAATGGCGAGCGTTGGGAATAGATAATCCGTTCTTTCTGGAATGGGAATACCGTTTATTTCAGAGTATTGATAGAGGAGTAAACCCATACTAAGAAACAAAAGGTTTACAAAAACCAAAATTGTGCAATACCAGAATATGTTTTTCTGCGCATCTTCTAGCGTTTTGCAAGTCAGGTTTTTCTGCATCATGTCCTGATCGAGTCCTGTCATGACAATGGCAATGAATGTACCAGCAAAAAACTGCTTAAAGAAGAATCGTCCACTTTGCCAATCCCAGTTGAAAATGGTACTTCGCTCATCGTTGACAATGCTGGTGACGAGTTCAGAAAATGACCAATTCAATTCGTCTTTAATGAACAGGATAGTAATGATGACAGCCGCCAACATGAAGGTCGTTTGAAGCGTATCAGACCAAACGATGGTTTTAATTCCTCCACGGAAAGTATAGAGCCAGATAAGTACAACGGTGCTTAAAACCGAGACCCAAAAGGGGAACCCAAATGCATCGAAAAAAGTAATTTGAAGAACGCTCGCCACAAGGAAAAGTCTAAAAGCTGCGCCGATAACTCTGGATAGTAAGAAGAAAGCAGCCCCTGATTTATAGGACCAAAAGCCAAATCGATCTTCCAAATACGTATAAATCGATACCAAATTCATGCGATAATATAGTGGCAGCAACACCTTGCTGATCACTACATAGCCTAATAGATATCCAAGAACGACCTGAAAATAATTAAAAAAACTGTTGCCGACTTCTCCCGGAATAGAGATGAACGTAACCCCAGATAAAGACGCGCCTATCATGCCAAATGCTACCAAATACCACGGTGACTGCCGACTGGCCGTATAGAAATCATCTGGTTTGCTATTTCTCGAGGTAAAATGAGAAATGATTACTAAAAGTAAGAAATAGACGAAGATGACTAAACCAACGATGGCTGGGCTCATATATAAGTTATGTTTTTGACGAAAATACGCACAATTTAAACACATGGGTTAATTTTGCAACATGGAATTGAGAATGGATTTTGATTATGAGGTAGAAGAGCTTGTAGAAGTAGCTGAGGATCAGGATACGGAAGACTTAAAAGCTCTGGTAGTTTACAATGATGATATTAACACATTTGAACACGTCACCAATATTTTGATCAAAGTTTGTAAGCATGAAACGATGCAAGCAGAGCAATGCACCTACATTATTCACTACAAGGGTAAATGTTCCGTAAAAAATGGTGCTTACCATGAGCTGAAGCCTATGCGTGAGGGAATCACGGAGGCGGGCATTAAAGCCACCATAGAATAAATGGAATACCCTTCTAAAGTGGTAGAAGATGCGGTGGAAGAAATCTCTCGCCTTCCCGGTATCGGCAAAAAAACAGCCCTAAGACTGGCGCTTTACTTATTGAAGCAACCAGCAGAGCAAACGTCAGATTTATCCACTTCGCTCAACAAGCTGAGGCGAAACATTAAGTACTGCCGGACTTGCCACATTATAGCGGATGTGGAGGATTGTACGTGTAAAACCATGTCTAGAGACGCATCAACTATATGTGTTGTAGAGGATACACCAGATGTGTTGGCGATTAGAAATACAGGTCAGTATTCGGGGCTTTTTCATGTTTTGGGAGGAAGGATTTCCCCCATGGATGGCATAGGACCAGATGATGTCAACATTCAATCACTGGTCGATCGCTTAGACAAGGAAGACGAAGTGAAAGAAGTCATCCTTGCATTGAGCTCAACGATGGAGGGCGATACTACTGCCTTTTACATATCGAAAGTGCTGCGTGAAAAGAACATAAAAGTGTCCTCCATTGCGAGAGGAATTCCTGTTGGCGGGGAGCTGGAATTTACCGATGAAATTACGCTAGGAAGAAGTATTACTTCTCGTACTGTTTTTGGAGGCTAAGCAAAGACGACAATATTCAATTGCTCATCCGTAAAAAGTAAATAGGAGAAGGATCCTAGAAACTTTGTCTGTGGTTCATATCTTTAAATCTATGTACGGATATTTTGCAATCAGATAATAGCCATTTTGATTAAT
>JBLIIJ010000199.1:0-3547 GCA_047635055.1 Cyclobacteriaceae bacterium
CCTTAACAGCTCGATTACTGATGCGCTCTATTAGCGGAGGTAAGAATGGAGCAATTCCACCCGCAACTGTAGTCCAATTTTGTTTCTCAGATATGTCCTTTTGTTTTTCAAGAATTTCTTCGAGTAGATCAGTTTGTTTTTCAAGCGTTTTAGTTAGTGATGTGACCTTGGTTTCGAGATTTTTAATATTGTCACTTTGCAGATTTATCTGCTTCATTAAGGCTGTATTGGTTGTGTGGTCGCGCTGGATGATTTTGCCTCCAGCATATTCAGTTCGCTCTCTACAAGCTTTCGTTCTGCATGAACCAGAGCATTATTTGTGGGAATATCGCTTACTAGGATCGAACCACCCTCCACAATATTTACAAGCATAATGACGAGTTCCATTAATTCGCGTCTCGTTAATTCCAGCACTATTTATCCAAGTATCCATAAGCTATATGATTTGTTAAGTAAGTCGAATTTTGTCAAGATCCTCTTTATTAAAATAGGCTGGTGTAGTAGGGTATAGGTTAGGATCATTGTCGAATCTTGTAGTCAGAATTCCAGCATTTACCCACTTTTCAATTTGAGTCAGAGAAGTATTTATGTACTGAGCAGCAGTTTTTTTCTTCATGCGCATGGGCCAGAGTGCTCCCTTGGAATTGGCTATCACATGCTCGATCCTGTTAATCATGGCCTCCATATCCTGCTTCGTTAATAAGTCTTCAAACTTCATCGTAATTAAATTATACCTAAGTCTACTCGTGCATTAGCCCAAAGGTTTTGCTTATACCGTGTTGGTCTGCAATGTCTATGGTTAGTCTACTCTTTGTCTATAAATCAAGATTTATTAGATGTAATTGTCGATAATTTTTGAGGCATCTTCTAATGCTTTTTGTAAGTAAGGATTGTCTTTATAGTTTGACATTTTTAATCTTGTTGTGGAGTTGGTAAGAATACGACCCTTTGTAAGAATTGGGCTGCTTTTCGTTCATCCATTTTTGGAAGGTATGGTTTTAGGGCCTCATAAGCTCCAACTACTTGGGCAATTTTAACATTATGTCCAAACGCTCCATTTTTGATAAATCTTAGTTTTTCAAATACGTGTTTGGTTAGTTCCTCTGGATTAATTGAAAAAGCGGGTTTTGGTGATTTGACCTGATTCATCCATTCATTAATCACATGTTTTCTATTGGAGATATGATCTAAACAGTCCATCAAGAAGAGGCGATAGCTCAGAATATCATTATCAAAAGATCTGTTCAAATGATAGTCAAGAAACCTCTCAGGACTATCAATTTTCATTAGAATGAAACAGAAGAAATACTTAAAAAAATTCTTTCCTTTTCAAATAAACCTCAACTCGTTGATTTAATACCACTCCCCAACATAGCGTCTCGTTATTGATTTCTGCAGAAAATCCATAGACGTACCAATTAAAAGGTTCCTCATTAGATTGATATGTATCTAAATGCTGAATCATTTGATTAAATATTATCCGCATCTGATTTTTTGATGGAATTTTAATTTTATCGTAAGGCTCATTTTTGGGAAATTTGAGTAACAATTTGTTAGAAATTGGTGATCTCTCTAAGAATTCCGGGTAGAGCGTATTGATTGCTTTATTACAGTCTTTTAGAAACAAAAAATTAATAAGCATTTTTCTGAACTCCATATCCACAAATGACGCAGGATAATTTGGATTAGTATAATAGTTGATAATCACATCAGTCCTTATTTCAAATTTTTCCATATTTGGTCAAACTTTGGGTGAAAATTTATTCTTGGTTGCTTCAATTATTCGATTTCGGCCTACTCTGGCATAGGGGCTTAGTACAGTTTTAATGTCATCTCCCATCATGATCGCTATCTCCTCAGCGCTATAAGCATATTCATTGAGCATGCGCATGCCAAAGGTATGTCGCAGGTAAAGAGAACTTAATTGATCTCCGCTATAATCGATTTCATCTTTTAAAATAGCTATAACATTTCGATAAAGTTGATAATTAGTATCATAGAGTTTTTTGTCATAGGTTTGATAACCCAACACAAATTGCCGAATTGGAAAAATCCTTTCTGATCGATATTTGTTTGTTCCAAGCCATCCAAGCCATCTAAGACATTTCGCAGTTCTGGTATTACTGGAATGATACTCGGCATGCTGGTTTTTTTTCGATCGATTTCAATAATATCGATTTCACCTTTTAGCAGTTCAAAATTATCGCCTACATCCACAAATGAGAATCCTGAGTAAGCCTGAAATAATAGGGTTAATTTCCGCCACTCATTATCTACTCGATTCGTCTTTCCAAGAAGACATAAATTTTCAATTCTGTTGACTTGTTCATCATCCAAATGTCTTTGTTGACTCCTCTTATTAAGAAGTCGTGCATTCGGTCTTTTAATGGTTTTCGCAATTGGGTTTACTTTAATTGCATCAGGTTTATCCAAATGTTCTCTGATTACAGATTATAGCCGAGGATACCCCAGCAAAATATTGATACCTAGAATAGTCGTTTAAACCTTTGCTTTTAAGCCAGGAGTCGAAACGTTGAATCATTGACCTGTCCAGATTATTTAAGTTGATATCATCAATGTTATTTTCGGTGAGAAAGGAGCTGAATGAATTTTGAATTTTTAATGCATTGTTTATTGTGTTATAAGGTCTGTCATCTTTGATTTTTAATTGGTGATTGAAAGCCAAAGCTTGTTTTACAGTATATGGAATTGTGGAATCATGGGGTGTGCCATACAAATAAGTATGTTTGATGCTGGCAGCTGTAGCGTGATGATTGATTTGAACGCCTTCAATTTCAGAAACTAGATCTTTCAAACTAATTCTTAATTGATTTGCTTCTTTGGTTTTTCCATTGGGCTGGCCATTTTCCCATAAAGATTCTTCTGATATTGTGAGACCTGTTCGAAACTCAACACGTGCTCCTTTAAGTCGGATTCTACCAATAATATATCGTCCTCTATTTAGCTTAAAACCTACTGACGTGTTATATTTCACCCCCATATTCACCCCCATTATATTATTAAATTAGGTTATTTTAAACACAAAAAATTTATTTAAATACATATTAGGCCACTTTAGGTAAGTTGAATTTGTGAGTGGCAATAAATGTTGTTTATTTGAATTAGGTCGTTGTAGGGGTGCAACGGCCTTTTTCTTTTTATACCAATCCCCAAAAATTAAGCTAGAGGTAATAGTGCTCGATACATTTTATCTTATCTGCGAAAGGTCAAAATCGATTGACGATTATCATTTATTTTAATCTGGTATAATTTACTTATCAGTTCCTCCTTACCTATTGCATACTTCAGGATTTTAAAATTAATTGCGGAAGTAATGGAATTTTCCAACGAAAGAGGAAAAAAGGAGAACTTATCGATCCTACTCATTTTTCAGCAATCAGACTTACCAAAAGGGGGTAGCTTAAAAAATCAGATTTTTTGAATAAATAGATTGACTTGAACGGGATTTAAAAAATTTAATTCTGCTCTTCGACAGTTTTTATATTGCCCACCACAAAAACCTAGACACAGAAATCTTCCTATTACC
>JBLIIJ010000200.1:0-3482 GCA_047635055.1 Cyclobacteriaceae bacterium
TTAACAAATCTGGAAAATAGATCTCATTGTGAATTTCAGGCAAATTGACTTTCAAGCTATTTGTTATTCTCGCAACGTCCCGAAGGTTCTTTATGAAGTGATCAAAATAAAATTCATGATATCCCTGTACAGTCAACGTTGATCTTATTTCATCTTCTATTTGATTGAGAGCCTCCTGAGGCACAATCCGGTTATCAAGGTTCTTTAAAATTTCTTGAACGTTTATTACTAACTGATTAACCAAGCGTTCTCTACGTATAAATGGTAAGCTTATTTCAGTTTGAACAATCTTATTCAAGAACATGCCATCTTCATTCACCTTCTTTCCCGCGATTGTTTTGTCAATGTAATTTCGATCATAAGCCATAATGAAAATGACATTATTGAAATTTACTGAATTCCTAACTATCTTAAATACTTCAGCAAGTTCATGGGCATCCAACCTATCTAAATCGTCAATAATCACAACTAATCGCTGACCAGATACCTTCAGAACCTCACCAATATTAGTCCTATACCTTTCATAATAAGAGGATTTTTTTTGAGTGAAAAATGATCTTATTCTGGTGTAAATATTAGGGTTTAAAGCATTGATCTGATCTGCATATTTTAAGAATAAATCCTTTAATGACCTATTCTTATCAGGTAACGCAAGGAGCAATTTATTGAAAAAATCTTGCTTAATTTGATCTAGACTATCACTTTCCCAAGGATTAAACCAAAAGGACGTTATCGTAGGGTTAGCTTTTAGATATCCGGTAATAAGATGAATAAATGATGTTTTTCCACTGCCCCATTGTCCGTTTACTCCAATACAAATTGACTTGGTTGGGTAGGTTTTAGAGATTTCTTTAGAAACTACTTTAGCATAATCATTATAGCCTAAATCATCTTGTTTTTCTTCAGTAATATGAGCATCTTCTTTGAAGCCTCTATTAACATTATTTACAACACTTTGGCGACTGAAAAATATTATCCACGAAATCAAATTAGCAATAGGGTAAGGGATGATGACATCTGCATATTTTAGGTTCTGCAATATCCCAGAAGTAGTCAAAGGTATATTTATCCAGACTTGGTTATTACGATAAAACACTGAATAAATAATACAAATAAATGCGAATACAATAGCTTGATTAAGACTGCTCCTGCCCCATGGTTTCCATTTCTTACTTAAACCAAATACGGAGAGAGTAAGAATTACATTGCCAATAAACCATGCGCTAATTGTATATTCATTCGACTCAAAATATTGAAAAAAGAATTTTATAAAGCTTTTTTCGAAGTACAATTCTAGAGGCTTCTTAAAAAGAACGAACACTATCAAAATGATAAGAATTTCTAAGAATAACTTCAGATCAACGTATATAGCTAAAATTGCTTTCCATTTTGTTTTCCCTTTTTCTTCTTTAAGACTCATTCTAATACCTTTTTATGCCTGCTTATTGTAAGTTAATAGACCTTGAAACGTAATACGTCATTTTTATATCATTGAGATTTCAAATTGATCTTCTAATCATTTTTAAACAACAGCAGTTTAACTCTTATGAATATCAAAAAGATCAAACCGCTTCCCGGTCAAGAATCCGTTTGGGATTACCCGCGCCCACCAGCGATCGAGCCTTTTAAAGGGCATTTGAGAATCGTTTTCCAAGGAGAAGTTATCGTCGACACCAATAAGGCGTATAGAATTCTAGAAACTAGCCACCCTCCTTCCTTCTATCTACCTTTAGCCGATTTTAAACCTGACACAATTAAGAAGATCGCGGGATCAAGTTATTGTGAATGGAAAGGTATGGCGGAGTATTTTGAAATTGAAGTCAATGGCTCTAAAGCAAAAAAATGCGCTTGGGGTTATCCGAATCCGAACGACAGATTCGCTGCACTCAAAGGTCATGTTTCCGTGTATGCACATATGATGGAAGCTTGCTTTGTCAATGATGAAAAAGTGCAGGCACAAGAAGGTGATTTTTATGGCGGCTGGATTACCTCCAATATAGTTGGCCCATTCAAAGGTGCGCCAGGCACTTGGGGGTGGTAGTCCTTGGTTGATGAAAGGTATTTATTAAACGAAAGTCGTTGAACAAAGAAAAATAAAAAACTACCATTATATTAAAGCTTTGCTCGGATATCCCCACTACAGGTGATGCTCTTTGAGCAAGGGGATTCCCGCATGCGCGAGAATGACGATAAAGTTTTTTATTTTGATTGGCATCAATCGGAGAATGTAACTTTCTGTAAGCAAAACACCATCAAGGCAAAGGAATATAACTATCATCGTTTGGCACTCTTGGAAACTTCTTGCTCCGCCAATCATCTTTTGCTTGCTCGATAGTCTCTTTCTCACTCGCCACAAAGTTCCAATAAATATGTCTTGGTTCTTCTAAAGGTATCCCTCCAAAAAGAAACACGTGCGCACCTGATTTCAGGGTCAACTGACATGCGTCTTCGGTTTTAGAAATCAGCATATTTCCTTTCCCAATCTCATGTTCGCAAGCCTGAATATTTCCATCCACTACGCAAATCCCTATTTCCCCTCTTACCTGACCTTCGAGATTGATTGTATAATCTTCTTTTGCCTTGACCTCCACCATAAACAACTCGGAATGAACAGGAACGGGGGATCTTCTTCCAAATGCCTCACCTGCTATAAGTGCAAAATGTGCCTTTTTATTTCCCCAACGCGGCAGATCTTTGGCCTCAATATGATGAAAGCTTGATTCTATATCTTCCATTTTCTTGGGTAGCGCCACCCAAATTTGGTAGCCATGCATGTGGATAGCTCGACCGTCTCGACTTTCTAATGGTGTTCGTTCAGTATGCGTTACTGCTTTACCAGCCGTCATCCAATTGACAGAACCGGGCGTAATGAGTTGTTTGGTTCCTAAGCTATCCTCGTGCATCATTTCACCTTCTAGCAGATAAGTCAAAGTAGATAAACCAATATGTGGATGCTGATCGATATCCATATACTTTTTTGGACCAAGAGTGCTTGGCCCCATATGATCAATAAATATGAAAGGGCCGACCATACGCTTTTTCCGAAATGGAAGTAAACGACCAACAAGAAAATCGCCTATATCGCGACTTCTTTCTTCAATAATTAAATCTTGATTTGACATAGTTTATGATTATTCAACAAAGCTATTGTTTATTATCTCGTCAATTTACGCGACCCAGACAGTCCCACTGATCCTGGGCGGCAATATAATATTCTATGCTATTGAGTTAGTTAAATCCTATTAGCTATTTTCTTGGGTTTAGCCATAAATAGATAGAGCCTCTTTAATAGCGCAAGCGTCCACTTTATCTCTTTACGGAAAACTTTATAGAAAGAATCCAAGCGGATATCAAACCAGAATAGTTTCGCAAGCGATCATTTGAATGCCAAAAAAAAGGTGTCACAATTAACTGTGAACACCCTTCCTTTGATTTAACAACACCTAACATTAATTATCCGCTCTCCTACAAGCTTCCACAAT
>JBLIIJ010000201.1:0-3358 GCA_047635055.1 Cyclobacteriaceae bacterium
AACAGATAAACCTAAAATCCATTTGATTCCCTTTGGATCATCTGTCAACAATGATTGATAGCTGATTTCCATAAAGTCATGATATTTTGCAGATAAAACCGACAATTCATTGGGTCGAAAACTCTTTAACTCTAGTGTGGAGGTAAATTGATTGTCAAATATAGCATTCAAATTATCGCGATAATTACTTGGAAAAAGTGCAATAACTGCGTTGGTCGTTTTTAGGATTTGAAGGTACCCTAGATCCTTCGTCCTTGACTCATAAAGACAATAAGCGCCCTTGAAATAAAGTCGAGCCAAGACTTGGTGTTTAATATTTCCCACTTTGAATGTCAGTCGCTCATAAACCTTATTATCAGACACTAGATGATCTATTTCATCAAGGCGAAATGTAATTTGCGTTGCTTCTTTTGTAATCAACGATAACTTACCGTTTTTCAAAGGCAGCAAAGGGCCTTTAATTTCTCCCACAAACAGCTTATTCTCATAGGTCCAAAGACTATCATAATTAGCGTTTTTTTGTGCTGAAAGGCAACAGCTAAGCAGTAGGAAAAGACTGAAAGAATAAATTTTTATCATTTAAAGTTACTGACTTGAAAGGAGTAATTAAACCCTAAAAGAATGTAGTTCTCCACTGAGTTACTTGCCAGAGATGCATCATATTGCGCATCACTTATTAGCCTATAATTGACGATAAGATTTCTATCAACCTTATCTCTAAAAATGTCCATAGCAAGGGAAAAGTTATGCCTACCCAAAGCGTATTCAATTCCCAAACCAGAAGTTAGCAATAGACTTCTAGCTTCTTGGGTCAGTTCTACCGACTGCACTGAATATCTATCATCACTAAAATTAGCGCTATGTGAATCCTCGGATTTGCTGTTTAGTTTAATAAAGGGGCCAAATTTGATAAATGGTGTCAACTTGCTATTGGCAATAATATCAAAGCGAATCTGAAGCCCTAACTGAGTAATACTTTCGTTAGTGGTGAGGTCAAGTAAACCAAACCTATCGGAGAAGTCTATTTCTTTAAACTCTTTCTCCACTTCAAACGATCTTGCCTGAAGCAGAAAATGCCATCTTGACATTTTGAGATCCAAACCTCCATTCCAGCCAAAAGAATTATTGGCACTGGCCTGTTGATCGAAAACATCGTCCGTCAGGCCTGGAAGTACTGAAAAGGTGCCTAGAGAAAGTTTTAATTCGGCTGCTGGCAATCGGAATTTTAACTTCTGAATTTGGTATGAATAATTGTTTTTTTGATGATAGTCCACAACCAACTCCAATAAATTGGTTTGATTAACTTTTTCAATAAAAACTTCTCGATTCAATAACTCTGCTAAAATTTGAGGCGTGTTAAACTCAAATAACGGCGTAAATTTAAGCCCGTCATTTTTA
Organism: Cyclobacteriaceae bacterium; assembly: GCA_047635055.1. Taxonomy (GTDB): domain Bacteria; phylum Bacteroidota; class Bacteroidia; order Cytophagales; family Cyclobacteriaceae; genus JAVJRN01. The sequence continues at coordinate 1,399 of JBLIIJ010000201.1, forward strand.
ATTAGTTGAATATCTCCATACTGATCAATCCTAGTACTGAATAGACTAAAATTACCTTTAAAATAACGCCTTGAGAGTGCTTCATAGCTTTGCTGCCCAATATTAAATTCTGATCTATAATAGGTAGATTCATAAATTTCAATCGAATCAACATCTTCAACTCTATGCATGCTTACGTCAAAACCCTGAATCAATTTTATCGGATTCAGATATTGCTCTTTTCTATTGAAGACTATCTTCCCCTCTAGTTTTTCCCCATCTTTATAAATGGTTCCTACTTGCTGTGCTAGCAAATTTGTATTGACCACAATGGCCATCAGAATAATTAAACCTCTCATGCTTCAAACATAAGCAATTAAGCAAGTAATTATATGCCATTTTAAAAATAAATGTAGGTCTTTTCCTACATTTTCATTCGAAAACTAAGTTTGTCCTTATAGCAATGGCTGTCCGCTGGTTTGTGATAAGTAGGGTCTGAACCATCGGTGCAAAAGCGCGCGACTAAGTCAAAAACTTTATTCTTGTAAAGACATAATCCAAGGATTCTTCATTGATGATCATGCGGAAATAGTCTGTATTTCCCAACCTTTCGGGCTCATAGCCAGTTGGTTGCAAATACTTCTTATTGATATTGCCATCGAACCAGTGAACGAGGCGAATCATGCCATTTTCAACCTCCAAGCAGGTCATGCCACGCTTTCCAATCACGCAACCAGAGTTGAACAAACATGGAATATGAAAGATGGTATTGTATACGTAGCTATTAAAATTGGTCGGTTGGTGTATTCTGTAATATTGTTTGAGGTCTTTCTTGTAAGATTTAATGGCGACTTTTATCTCCTCTTGTTCCCTTACTGTCGGAGCATCTAAGAATTCTCTACAAAGTTTTTCGATCTTATATTTTAGGCGTTCTGTTTTGTGCATAGACTCGAACAGTGGTCTATGCGTATGACCAATGATGGACACCACTTTGCGATAGGCAGAGTATGCGTAGGCTCTTTTTTCTATTTTGAATTGCTTTCTACTGCTGTGCGCAACGGAGTAGTTTTTGATGCCAAGAGGATTGACAAAATACTTAAGCGTAAGTCCAATGAGTCGATTGTGTTTTTGAAATTTCTTAGATGCCTGATGTCCATGATAAAAAAACAAATAATCATGCTTGTGTTTGAGCTTAAATCCTTCGACATGCTTGTAGCTGAATGGCAGCTCTAGCTTGTCAAACAGCTCGATATCATGATTCCCTATAGTTTTGACCAGTTTGTCTTTGGCTTGAAAAATGTCAAAAATGCGGTAGACGTCTTTCCAATTTTCATAAATTTTAGTCAAAGAAAATCGTTGAAGTTCTTCTATATCTCCATTGAGTAAGAGCGCATACTTTTTTTCATTGTAGTAGGATTCCAGTGCGGTTTTAAAGAGGTCGGCATTGGGTTTGAAATCATCTGTTGAGCCTCCCTCACCCATATGCAGGTCGCTAAAAATGACCCAACTGTCATTTTTTCGTAGCTCTACTGTCTCTGACTTTTTGAAAAGGCGATCGAGGTTTTGGTATACAATTTTATTTGCTAGCTTCAAACGATTTGGGAATGATTGCCCAAAGTAAGAATAAAATTTAACCTGAGCCACTACTTTAATCTTACCGAATCATTAAGTCTGTATTACCTAAAATACAGGAGACGATTGCACTAATAGTTGCCTTGGACAGTATTGGCGGTAATGAAATGTATTGTCTCCAAATTAGACGCTATATAAGTGCGCAGTTATTACGTCATTAATTTCAGCCACAAAGTGGTGCGTTTTTAATCGATCTCAGATTAGTACTTATACTTTGGTATTTCATCAAGCATCTCTTGTCAGTTATCGAACGTATTGATCCATAAATTTGCATGTGCTAATGTGCTTTTTAGCACATATTATCCTCTTTTACTCCTTTATGCTTGAGGATTGCTTCGCAAAGATTAAC
>JBLIIJ010000202.1:0-3245 GCA_047635055.1 Cyclobacteriaceae bacterium
AACGAAAAATGGAATCTATCCAAAACACCTGAAACTTATAGTCGGTCATCTGCATGCTTCTATGAATCAGGAATTGATCAGTTTGGATGCCTCAATCATTATCAGGAGTTTTTTGGATAATAAAAAAGGTCTGTGAGTCACAGACCTTGGAATAGAAGCAAAGCAAGTGGCAAGGACTAGACGTCCCCCTAGTTTACCGTGAGGTATGGAGTGACTAAAGGGGCGTCCCCGCACGGTTCTGTGAGAGGTTTAGGGGTGAAATTTCCCTTTACCTACTCGACTGTGTGTGGTTTTTTATATTAATTAATAAACTCATGAATACTCTTTTTTCTACTTCTATTATTGGCGTCTTTTATCGCTTGTAAAATATTGTCTAGCATAACTCTATCAAGAAATTTTCCATTGGCAATTACAGCATTTATTGTTCTTGTATTTTTTATATCTTCTAGCGGATTTTTATCTAGCAGCACTAAGTCAGCGCTAAATCCGGGCTCTATTTTACCCGCATTACTTTGTAGCCATTGCGATGGAGCTACCGTAGCTGCGTACATCACTTGAGTGTTGCTCATTCCTACATTAGAGAGTGACTCGAATTCATCGTGCAATGAAAATCCAGCAATGATACCAGTTCCATTAGAATCAGTTCCAGTAGTTATGGTTACGCCATTATCAACTAAAGCTTTGGTCATAATATGCATTGCTTCTACATAGGTTTTCCAGAATATTTTACTTTTTTTAGTCAGCTCAGGGTCGCTTTTAAGATCCATATTCTCGTAACCATTGTTTCCAGGTAACCATCCTTTTACTAGCTTAGAGCCTTCAATTTGTCCCGGATTTTGATATTCGAGTTCAATAGTTTTAAGGTAATTTTCTAGATCAAAATTTTGTTTTGGTATGCTTTCAATAATCCGAAGAGTGGAAGAAACCACAATTTTCTTTTCTCTAAGTTTAATAGCAATGTCATTCTTACAATTTTCTAAATAGACTAAATACTCTTCAGTATTGTCATAGTTAAGACCGTTAAAGGCGCTCATAGTAGCTTTAGTGATTTCTTCTACATGTGCCAGTTGAGATTGTCCTGAATTATATAGATCTTCTAAACTTGCGCTTGGAGGTAAATGACCGATGACAGGGATATTTTGGTTTCTTGCCTCTTCTGTCACTGCAAAGTAGATATCACGGTCAAGATTATATATTTTGATAGCGTCATACCCTTGATTCTTAAATTTGCGAACTGCTTTTCTAGCCTGTTGGGTCGTGTTATATTTCGGTCCATCACCAAAAAGAGTTCTTACTTTTTGCGTAAACCCTTTTTTTGTGCTCATTCCACCTGCTGCTATGTATATTTTAGGGCTAAGTGAACCTTCGTTTGCTTCCTTGCGCCATTGTAGCAGTATGTTATCTTGTTCTGAGTTGTTATTGGCAATATGTGTCACGCCATTGGCTAAAAAAAGCAATAGGTCATTTTTGCTTCTGTGGAGGTGAGTATGTGTATCTATCAATCCAGGAATAAGATATTGGCCTGTACCATCAATTACTTTATACTCACCCGTTATGTTAAGACCCTTAGCGACATTTACAATCCTACCATCTTTCAACAGTACGGTCATACTATCCAATGTTTTGGTACAGTCGAATGAAAGCACGTTAACATTTTTGATTGCTAGTGGCGATGCTGATGCGTTGAAGATTGATGTTCTCACTACTTCTGTTTTAGCACCTTTCTGCTGATTTACTTGAGATTTGACAAACATGCATGACGATACGCAAATAGTTAGAACTAAGGATAATATAAGCGCCCATACTTTGATTGATGTATATTTCATTATGATTTTTGATTTATACAAAAGAAAAGAACTAGGCTGAGTTTGTTTCAGTTAGATCAATCAAAAAACTCTCATTACACGTTTTGAAAGTAATTACCAGAGCTATTCGGTGTTTTTCTTTTGAATAAACTCTTTTGGAGAAATGCCAATATTTTTTTTGAAAATCCGATAAAAACTGGCCTCAGAATTAAAACCACATTCCAGGGCGATTCCAAAAATTGACATGTGGTGATAGTCTGCATTATTCAACTTGGATTTGATTTCGTCCAAACGATAGTTATTAATAAAGTCCCTAAAACTAACGTTGTAGCGCTGATTAATAGCTACCGACAGATTCTTTTGAGAAACGCCCAATAGCATAGAGAGCTTATAGCTGCTAAGTTTTGGGTTTAGAAACACCTTATCGTCATTCATCACTTTTTGAAGTTTATCAATAGTATCGGTGATCTTGGCTTCTGATAAAGTAGCGTGAGGGGCACTATCCAATATGATTTCTTCTTTACTGAACGTGTAATCTGGTTGGAGATATCCCTTTAGGCCCAAGTAGTAAATCAAGAAAGCAATAAATAGGATTAGTAAATTATAATGTAGGTAAGTGGTATTATTTAAATCAAAGAATATATCCAGCGAATGGTTTACGAGCAAAAACCCTGCAATTATTAGAGATAGCCGAAATATGCTGTTTAGCCACCCAAAATCTGGGAATGTACCATTAGAGGTCGTATTATCAAGCCATTTTTTGTATTCATGAAGTTCTCTGTAACCGTAAAAAAGATACAGCGCCAAAGAGATCAAAAGTAAATACTCGTCTATTTGTTTGATATAATTAAAATTGAGACTTCCGGCTATGGTATCTTTCTCACTGATGTTGTTAGTTGTAAGTACAGCGAAGTATACAACGAATGCATACGTTTGTGAGAGTGCAAATGGTATGAAGTGCAACCAACCCCTAATTTTGAGTGTAAATCTTGGGTTGACTAGAGACTTAACATAAAAGTAAATTAGAGGTGGGAGGGCTAGCTCAATTCCATTTGGGAAATATCTAAATGCAGGAATCTCCCAAATATTCAATGAGAGTAAGAGTGTTTTTGAACTCAAAAAGCAAAAAGCAAACAAGGCTAACGCAAGGAACACTTTACTGCGGGTGTTCTTTTTAGAATTCAGTATTAATATCCCCGTAATAATTCCTTGGATTATTCCAAACAGGATTAATAGATCGATTAAGGAGAATTGAATTTTCAATTTCTAATTACACATAATGGTCTTGTATATGGATTGTAGAGTTCAAATCATGAAATTATTTTCGGATTAAGCACGAGCCGAATTTTTTAATTTTCTTATTATTTTTCTTTTCAATAAGCCAAATTAAAAAATTTGGCGGACTCGCAAATATACCTAGACTTCGGTTAAGCAACTAAC
>JBLIIJ010000203.1:0-3243 GCA_047635055.1 Cyclobacteriaceae bacterium
CAGGCTGAGAGAACTCAAATGCAGCTTACGTTGGATAAAAAGATCTACAATGTGGGTAAAGATTTAAGTAATCTTGGAGGTTCTGCTTCAGATTTACTGGACAACTTGCCATCAGTTACCGTGGATGTAGAGGGGAATGTTCAGCTTCGGGGTAGTACGAATGTTAAGGTGTTGATCGACGGTAAGCCATCCGGTATTGTTGGGCTGTCAAGTACTGATGCACTGCGACAAATGCAGGGAAACCTTATTGAAAGAGTCGAAATTGTGACAAATCCATCTGCTCGTTATGATGCTGAGGGCCAAGCAGGTATTATTAATATTGTTCTTAAGAAAGAGAAGCAGAAAGGTGTGAATGGGAGCTTTCAGTTAAATTCAGGCATACCACATAATCATGGAGCTTCTTTAAATATGAATCTACGTCGAGATTGGCTAAATCTTTTCGTTAATTATGGCCTCAATTATGAACAAAATCCAGGATCGGGAGGTGGTTTGCAGAAATTTTTCTTGCAGGACACGACATATAGTACGGATGTAAATAGACATCATATCCGAGGTGGCCTGTCTAACAATATTCGGTTAGGGGCGGATTTTTTCTTAAACAAGAAAAATACCATCACGACATCCTTTTTATTTCGATCATCTGACGAGCAAAACGATACAAACTTAACATATGATGATTTTGATCAGTTTGGGGATGAATTAGGGTATACGCTAAGGAACGATCTGGAAAGTGAAATCGACAAGAACCTAGAGTTTTCTTTAAACTATACGAAACTCTTTACTCGCGAGGGCCATAAACTGACTGCCGATGTTCAATATCAAAACAACAATGAAATTGAGGAATCTGACATTGTTCAATATGGTGGGTCAAATGCGTCTAATACGATCGCAGAATTGTTTCAACAGGTGAGAAATGATGAAGGTGAAGAGCGTCTCATGATACAGTCGGACTATGTTCAGCCTTTTGGGAGCAAGACAAAACTGGAGATGGGATTTAGGAGTACTTTTCGAGAGGTGAAAAACATATATAATGTAGCAGAAAAGGTTACACAGCAAGAGGAGTATTATCCTTTAGATACCTTCAGCACTGATTTTGAATACAACGAAAATGTTCATGCCTTTTATGTAATAATCAGCAATGAAATGGATAAATTTTCTTGGCAGGCAGGGTTGAGGTCTGAATCAACAGATATCAATACAGCATTCAACGAAACAGGTCAAACACGCAATTGGAATTACACCAATCTTTTTCCTAGTGCGTTTTTGACTTATAAGCTGTCACGTCTCAACCAACTGCAGTTAAGCTACAGCCGGAGGATTAATCGACCTAGATTTAGGGAGCTCAATCCTTTCAGTTCTTTTTCTGATAACCGTAATTTTAGAGTGGGAAACCCTGAGCTACAACCAGAATTCACTAACTCGTATGAATTAGGTTTTCTTCAAAATTTAGAGAAGTCGTCACTTTATTATGGTTTTTATCATAGGCATACCACACAGCTCATACAAAGAGTGTCACTTGAACCAAATGAGAATGGAGAGCGGATAAGGATTCCTTATAATATTGGTATCCGTAATGCTTATGGTCTTGAGATTAATGCGACGCATGATTTTACCAAATGGTATAGGGTTTCTGGAAATTTCAACATTTACAATCAAAACACTTCAGGTTCTGCTGGTGACACCATAAGTCTTTCTGTAAAGGCCTTTTCGTTTACCTCACGAATCAGTCAAGTAATAAAGATAAAAAATCTTTTTGATGCACAAATCAATGTGAATTATAGAGCTCCGGAGAAAGAAACTCAAGGTCGTCGGTTGGCAATGACCGTAGTAGATATTGGTCTATCCCGTGATATCTGGAGTAACAATGGTACCATTTCACTTGGCGTTAGAGACCTTTTTAATAGTCGAAAATATCAGTCTGTTGTAGAGCTACCTACATTCTATGAAGAGACATTATGGCAATGGCGAAGAGGACCACAAGTTCAGGTGACTTTGACTTATCGATTAAATCAGCGAAAACAAAGATCTCGTGGGGATGGTAATGAATTTGGCGGTGATAGCGGCTTTTAAATTAAATGTGTGAGATTTTGAAGATTACCTGTATATCGAGAAATTTTAACTCCAAATTTACTTAGAAAGTCAACGCCTTCATCTGAGGCAATTCCTTTGTGCTCCGCATAGGAATTCAAATAAATAATATGTTCTATACCAGCGGTATAAATGATTCGGGCGCAGGCCAAGCAAGGAGATAACGTAACATAAAGTGTACTTCCCTCCACAGTAGCCTTGTTTTTTACTGCATAGAGGATGGCGTTTTGTTCGGCATGGATCGCAAGAGAACATCCTCCTTTTGAGTCTCTGGGGCAACCTGCCTCAGGAAATTCAACATCACAATTATGTGTGCCTGCTGGTGGTCCATTATATCCAATAGATATTATTCTAGTATCCTTGGTCAAGACTGCTCCTACATGTCTTTTTATGCAATGAGATCTTTTAGCCAAGTTCACTGCTAGTTCCATGAAGATATCGTCGAATGCTGGTTTGCTCATTCTGTAAAAATACTAAAGTGCAGGAAATAGCAAATGATAATAACGTGATAATTATTATTTCGTAAATAGACCCAACTCATAGCTTGTCGCCGGTTAATGGATCATTTTTGAGCAAAACAAGGGCAATGAACTCTTCTCTAATAAAAAATGCAATGTTCCTGGTCCGAGGTATACAAGTTATCCAACTGTGCCATATTGGGATTCTTCGACCTTTTCGATTGATCAGTTTAAGCAAGCAATAAAAAATCAATTTGACGATAATGGGGAGAGATAAGCATCTGCATTAATCTACCATTATATGATATTTCATTTACCTGTTGCGGGTGTGCATCCAAAATCACTAAGCAGCATAAAGTGGAGATACAATATATCCAAGCATTATTGATTGCGTGGGATCAATACGTCGCGCTATTCAAAAAAAGACCACTGATAAAGAGTATACATTTAGTAGTAGGGAAGCTAATTTTTTTCATCCCAAAATTTGAATTTCCTTTTAAGTTCGATGCTAAAATTTGTACGCTTGTCTGAATAGGCAGAGTTGAGTTTAGAAACTCACCCAGACAGCACAACAGAATTACACCTTAGAGTTCTGCATAAAATTGGGTTTCGTCGGGTGAGTTTTGGCATTCAAGATTTTGACTTAAGAGTACAAAAACTAATCAATAGGAGGCAATCCTTCGAGCAGATAAAAGGC
>JBLIIJ010000204.1:0-3216 GCA_047635055.1 Cyclobacteriaceae bacterium
CGGATCATGGCAGTGGCAATAATGTTTTTGTGATGGGAGGAAACCTCAAAAAGAAAGGTATTTATAACAAAATGACTGATTTGTCAGATCTCGATAATGGGAATGTTAAATTTGACGTTGACTTTAGGGAAGTATATGCAACTATTCTTAAAAATTGGTTGAAAACAGATGCTGACCAGATTATAGGTAAGTCTTTCAAGAGTCTAGGGTTTATTTAGGGTTATTTAAATCCCACCTTGCGGGGACTATTCTCAGATACTTGCCTCGGATAAAAAACAATCATATGACGTCATATCTCATAAGTGTACGCCTAGGTTCGTGGTTAGCTTTTTTTCCATCACTCTTCTAAAACGAATCTTAATTACAGATTTTATTTGTAGATATTTTTCTGGTATTCATTACAAAATATACAGCCCATTTCATATCCTGCTGGCTTAAAATGCTTTCTCTATCAGTTGATCCCAGCCAATAAGTTTTAATCATTGCAGTGACTGAAGTAAGTCACTATTATTAATTGACTTATATCTCAACTTCGTTCTCGAATAAAGTAACTGCCTATGATACGGAGATATAGCCTTTTCCCCATTTATTAATCTTTCTTGTTATTCCTTATTTTGTTTTCTCCCAGTCTAAAGATCAGACGAATGAATCTATGGTTTGGGTAGAAGTGATTGAAAGTATAAAAGTCAATGAGTGCTTTTCAGCGACGTTTTTATGGCATCACCGCACCTTTTTGGAGCGTGAGCAAACACATCAGGATATTTTTTTGGTGAGTGGAAATATGAAGGTTAAGAAGCATTTTACATTGACAGGCGGGCTCATTTATTTCAAATACCATAAGCTGAGCGCTGGTACTTATTTGTCACTACCAGAGATGGGACCATTTCAGGCGCTTACGTATACTGCAAAGTTGGGGAAATGGAAGACGTCTTTTCGAACCATGGTAGAGCAACGATATCTGAGTAAAGTGCACCAAGGGGAGATTTTAGATGGACACCAATTTAATTGGCGATTTAGAAATAGAATAAGGGTTTCCTATCCTTTAACGGAAAGATTTATCCTTGAAATTTCTGAAGAGTTTCTTTTCAACGGATCTAACCTAACAGTCGATTTTTTTAGCCAAAACAGGGCTATGGCAAGACTCCATTACAAGGTTGGTAGTTTTGATATCAATATGAGTTACTTGCACTGGCTGGTCAATACAAAGAGTGAAATGCAGCATAGACTTACGCTTATGCTCGGATTGTCTCATAAGTTAAAACTGTGATGGGTCTCATCCGAGACAATGCTATTTGACCGCAGAAGCCTTTCGATTTAATCAATACACAAAAGGCCTTTTTACATGAAATTCCTAAGATAATTACATTAACAAGTGCCTTCAAAGGCATCTGCTTTGGTGGAATGTGTTGTCCTCCGTATGGAGACTATAGCTAATATGCTGAACAATGCCAATGAGCGATTACATCATAGCCTAAGTACGCACTTCTTTTAAATTTCGATGATACGCACGGTTGGCTGGACTGTTTTGTTAATTTGCCGTTCCAATATTATCTGAGCATATGACGAACAGCATTTCTAAGGCATCCATTATTGAAGGGACCAATGGTTTTCAATTATTTGTAGACGGAAAACCATTCAGGATTAATGGTGCTGGGCTGGAGTTCGCCAGTATTCCACAGCTAGCCGAGCATGGAGCTAATTCCTTTAGAACTTGGCGCATTGATAATGGCGACCAGACCGGTAGAGAGGTGTTAGATGAAGCCCACAAATATGGTCTGAAAGTGATGATGGGAATCGAGGTAGCTAGGGAGCGCCATGGTTTTGATTATAACGATGAGCAAGCAGTAAAAAACCAACTAGAGAGCATCAGAAAGGCAGTATTGTCATTAAAAGATCATCCTGCACTTATAATTTGGGGTATTGGTAATGAACTAAACTTACATGGCAAAAATCCGCGTGTGTGGGATGCTGTCAATGATATTTCGAAAATGATTCATGAGGTGGACCCTCATCATTTGACGACAACATCATTGGCTGGAATGGACAAGGAAAATGTGGCGGAAATAAAAGTTAGAGCGACGGATCTTGATGCACTTAGTGTGCAGCTTTATGGCGAGCTCATAAGACTTCCCGAGTTACTAAAAGAAGTAGCATGGAATGGTCCGCTAATAGTCAGCGAATGGGGAGCGACGGGCTATTGGGAAGTGAAAAAGACGAAATGGAACGCGCCTATCGAAGACCATAGTTCGAAAAAAGCGGATGCTTTTCTGCATCGCTACAATGCGGCGATTGCTCCTTTGAACCACCAATGTATCGGTTCATTTGTTTTCTTATGGGGACAAAAGCAAGAGCGAACACCCACTTGGTTTGGCATGTTTAACCCAGATGGACAAAAAACGGAGGTGGTCGATGTGATGCATTATATCTGGAATGGTCAGTGGCCAGAGGAGAGATGCCAAAGGATTGAGGATATAACCATTGATAATAAAGTATCCAAGAGCAGTGTGAAACTTCAGCCGAGAACAAATTATAAGGCCGAAGTGAAAGTGATCGATCCGAAGGCTGGTTTGACCTATCAATGGTTTGTCTTGCTTGAGAGTGATTCTGATGCTTCAGGCGGAGATTATGAAGAGGTACCGGAAGAAGTTACAGGATTGATAAGTAGTGATGCAAATGAAAAGATCAGCTTCAAAACGCCAGATAAGGCCGGAGCGTACCGCTTATTCGTTTATGTTCATGAGAATCGTAATTATTCAGCACATGCCAATTTCCCCTTTTATGTGGAAAAAATTCCCGGAGCATGAGATGCCAGCCACTGTTTTACATCCACTCAAAAAGGATTGTTTCTTTTGATAAGTTTTTTGCCGGCTGATGGTTTGATTTATCCCCACCTTGTGGGTTATGTTCTCCGAAGCGTTTATTGAACAAAAAGGAATTATCCAACATGATACTGCGCGAGCTTGCTTGGAGGTTCTGGATTAAGTGAGGTAGAAAGAATAACCTCTGCTTTCGATTTTATCGAGAACCTTAATTTCTCATAATAATCTTCACGCTCTGCGGTGGTCGATTATTTAGGGGTGCTAGTGAGGTTTCAGTTTTTTTTGCAAAAGGGAGAATGAGCAACTTGAATATCCTCAATGAAAAATTCGATTGTCTATCCAGTGTAGATGAAAATTACTTCTCTGACTTTCAGGACTTCATCAAATCAACTTTTAA